>JBDRCV010000024.1:0-14262 GCA_043821385.1 archaeon
AGAAAAAAACTAATTCTTTTTAAACAACTATAACCTATTCTAAAACAGATTTAAAATGAATTCAAGAGGACAAGTTGGAGTTGAAACTTTAATTGCTGTTTTTGCAGTGCTGGCATTGTTTTTAGTTGTTTCATTGCTTGCCTTGCAAAACCATTATTCGGTTAAGTTATTAGAACAAGCTTATTTGCTTGATTCAGAGTGTTATAATTTAGCTGAAACTATTAACTTTGTTTTTTCTAATGGTGATGGAATGAAAGCAGAGTTAAGCATTCTAAACCATGCATTTATTCATAGTCAGGGTTTTATTGCTGTAGAGAATGTTTCCGAGCCGGAAGTTTATTCTGGTTCCTTGTGTTATTTTAATGCCAGAGTAATTGACTCTAATGTTTCAACTGGAAGTATTTTAATTGAAAATGTTGGAGGAATAGTTAATGTTTCACAACAGTAAAGGCCAGATTGTTTCTTATGATTTAATTATTTCTTTAAGCATTTTTCTTGTTTTGTTAACGTTTGTTATTTCTTCATGGAATGCTAATTATTATGCGATTACCGGAGAGAAAACTTTTAATGACATGCAGAGAATTGCAGTTAGCACTATTAATTCTCTTGCAAGTGAGAAAGGTTTTCCTTGGAATTGGGAGTCAGAGCCGGAAAACGTTACAGTTATTGGTTTGGTTAACAGTAAAAGAATTATTTCAGTTGAAAAATTAAACGCTTTTGATAGTTTAGATTATGATTTAGTTAAACAAAAACTTAGAATTGAAAATTACGAGTATTATTTTGCTTTAGAGCAAGGTGAAAGCATTATTTTAGAGAAAGGATTACTTTTAAGAGAACAAGATTTTGTAGTTAACACTAGCAGGGTGGTGGAGTTTAATGGTGGCATGGCAGTGCTTAAATTCAAGTTATTTAAAGAGTAAAGGTTTTGTCTTATCAATTGATGCTTTGTTAGCTGTAGGCATTTTTATTCTGCTTAGTTATTTGGTTTTCTATCATTCTTTTGAAGCCCGCTCTAATCCTGAAGCAGTTTTAATGTTACAGCAGAACTTTAATGACTCTCTTGATTTAATGGATAAGGAAAGAATTTTACAGTCAATGAATGAAAGCTTGATTTCAAGCCAGTTAGACAGTGTTTTGTCTTCACAGTATGGCTGGAAGTTAAAAATTCAGGAATTTAAATACTCTCATAATAATTTTGAGTTAGAGAAAGAAATAATTTTAGGGCAGGAAAACCTTGACTTGAATTTAGTTGATGTTGCCAGAGGCAGAAGATTGTTTTTATCGTTTGACAATAACACTATTGAATACTATTATAACGCTGAATACTGGGCGTGGTTAAATGAATAATGAGAGGAATTTTAATGAATAATCGCGGAGTATTTTATTCTATTGGAATACTTGTCTTGTTGTTGTCTTTAATGGCTTTAAATGATTTTGCTTTAAAACAAAAAACTGCGTTACAGCAAGGAGTATATTATTCAACAATGATTGACAGAGTGTCATTCAAGTACGAAAACGTTCAAGACAACATTTTAGACTTAATTGCAAACTCTGCTCAAATTAATTTAACTTTTTCTGACAACAATGTAAGCCTTAGTGAGTTATTAAAAAACAAGAAAGCTCAAGAAAACTGTTTTCTTGATTTAGGTGTTTACAAGCAGTTTATTTTTCCTTACCATGATTCTTTAGACTTAAACATTAACATTGAAGACTTTAATTCATGTATGCTGGTAATTGAGCCAGGGGGGATAAGATTTTATCATTCAGGTGATGACTTAGAAAGCATGCATTTTGACCCGGAAGAAATTCTTTTCAATGCTTACGTTGTAGATGTAAGCTTTCAAAACCAGCCGTTTGAAGCAATTATAACTGACTTAAATTATGCTTTGCCAGAAGAACAAGGAATTGACTTAAACGTGTTTGTAAGAGAATGCAAGAAATGTGATGCAAACTTTTTTTCTTTTCCAAAACTTGACCCTTACAAAATTAGTACTGTACATATTGACACTGCAGGGGGTTCGGATAAAGACGTCTGGATTTACATTACTCCAATCGGAGCATTAGAAGTAACCAACAATAACTCTGTTTCAGTTGAATTAACTGCAGGCATTGACTTTAATGTAACGCCCTGGCTTGGCTTGCCTGACGGTTTAATTGAAGTTCGGGATAACCAGTTTAAAGTAGAGAAAAGGTAAGTTAAAAACAATACTTAACATTAAATGTATAGTTATCCTTAGGGTGATTTCACCCAAACCAGTGCGGTTTATTTATTGGGGATGAATTTGAATAGTAGATATGATTTTTACTTGAAACAAATTAAACAAAGTTTTAGAAGATATAAAGAATATTATTTTGCTAAAAGAAATTTGGGGTGAATGAATTGAATTATGAAATGACTGATGAAAGATGGGATGCAATAAAAGCATACCTTGATAAAGTTTGGGAAAACCCAGAAAAATATCCTAATAATGCATTACTATTAAGTTTGTCTGAAGAAGAAGTAACTCAATTGTTTACAAAGAAAAGGCTTGAATTAATTAATGTCATAAAAGCAAAGAAGCCGAAAACAGTTACTGATTTAAGTAACTTGGTTCATAGAAAACTTTCAGCTGTTTTACGTGATTTAGAGTTAATGGAAAAACTTAACATAGTTGAATTACAGAGAAAAGGAAGAACTGTTACTCCAATAGTTCAAAAAAAAGTATTAATTCTTCCATTAATGAAACTTAAACCAAGAGAATTAAAAGAAATTAAAACAGTGGCGTAAGAATAAAATAGTAATATGTTTTTGTATTACTAAGATATTATAATATGTTTTTGTATTACTATTTTGTTTTATCTCTTATTTTCTCTTCACAAAACCTGCTTTTGCATATGTTTATAAACATTTTTGTTGTAATACTTATTAGTATTATAATATGATTTTGTATTAGTTTGGGGGGGGTTGTTTTGTCTGAAGAATTTGCTTTTATTTGGGAAGTTTATGGTTTGAATACTGATCCTTTTTCAACTAACCCTATTCTTGTTAAAGGCGGCTTAGTTCCAGCTCAAAGCTTTTTTGGCAGGTTGGATGAAATGAAGCGTTTTCAAAAAATTCTTTCTTCTTCTAATGGTTCGCGGACACTGGTTTTTGGAAGGCAAGGAGTAGGAAAGACTACGTTTGTGAATGTTGCCAGAATGAAGGCTTTGGAAAGAAAATTTTTCACTCCCTTTCAAGAAATTAAAGCTGACGTTGAATGGAATATTGAGGATTTTATTGTTAACACGATTTCTGCAATTTATTCGAGTTTGGTTAAAATTAAAAACCCTTCAAAAAAGATTCAGGAAATTATTGACAAATTAATGCCTGTTTTTGACTCTTATGAGAAAACAGACAAGTCTTTATCTTTTTCTACTTCAATTGTTGGTGCGGGTTATGGGAAAACTAGAGTAGTAAACAAGCCAGTCATTAATGTCAACTTTTTAACTAACTTGTTTGAATTCATTGTTGAATCTTTAATGAGTATTGGTTACAAAGAAATTGTCATTCATTATAACAACCTTGACAATTTTGATGAAAATGAAGAAAAAGTAAGAAAACTTTTTAACAGCATTCGAGACTTTATTCAAATTCCTCACGTACACTTTGTTTTTGTTGGAAGCCCGACTACTGCAGAAATAATTAATTCTATTCCAAGAGTTTCAAATGTTTTCACTGATACTCCCATCCATTTGGAATCACTTTCATTAGATGATGTGAAAAAAGTAATTCAAGCAAGAGTAAAACTTTCTGCAATAAAAGACATTAAATACTTTAACCCTGTTTTGGATGAAACGATTGAAACACTTTATAATGTTCATGAAGGAAACATTAGAGCTATTTTAAATAGTCTTTCAACAGCAGTAAGAGAAATTACTGAAGAAAAACCTGTTTTGCTGTCAAATAAAACTCTTAAAATAATCTTGTATGAAGTTGCTCAAAAAAGGTTTGCTGAAAAAATCACTCCAACAATGAAAGAAGTATTAATGGAAATGTTAAAGCAAAAGGAAAGCACTAACAAAACAATAACTGACAGTTTAGGCAAGAAACCCCAAAACACATCACTGTATTTTAATAAATTAAAAGAAATTCAATGTATTTACTTGTCCAGAGTTGATGGAAGAGAAAAATATTATTCTGTTGCTGAATGGGTTAAATGGTTATTGTTTGACCCAAGAAAAGAAAACCAGACTTTAATAACAAACTATTAATTTAAAGAATTAAAGTCAAGTAAACCATAATTAATCCAATTATCACTGGCTGGTGTAAAAGGTAAATTATTAAGGTTTTTCTGCCAATAAAAGTCATGAAATTAATTACTGGAAGTTTAGGTTTCTCTATTCCTAACTGGTTCTGGTAATTCTTGATTAAGTGCTTGCCTGCAAACAATCCAATTAACACGATTCCAAACCAAGGAAACAATGGAAAGTAATCAAGTGAATTAAAGCCAGGAAAAGTTAAACCAAGCCAGAAAAACAAGTTAGAGTTAATTGTAATAGTGCTAAACCATAATCCTGCAATTATTGTTCCGATTCCAAGAATTAAGTTTAACTTGTAAAACCTTAAAAAAAAGTAGCCCAGAATAACTGATAACGCGATAAAGTGAATTATTCCAAAAACAATGAAACCTTTATGAGGGTAAATCCATGTTGCCGCCGTAATTACTAAAGCCACAGCAAACAAGAACAATCCTCTTTTCAAAAACTTTGGAAACAACGTTTTTCCTGAAAACTTTTTTGAATTCTTGATTCTTTCAAAACTTAAAACTAACGAAACTCCAACCAAGCCAATAAACAAACTGGCAGTAATTCTTTGAAAAACTAACCAGAAACCAGAATACATTGAGTTTTCAAGAATTCCAAAATAATTTAAGTCAAAAAACAAGTGAAAAACAATAACCATGATTATTGCAATTCCTCTAACAAAATCAATTTTCCAGTAACGGTTGGTCATTCTAATAAGTCAGATAAATAGTTTATTTATATGCTTTGTCATGATGGTCAAACTTTGTCAAGATAACAGTTTGCTCTTTAATTACATAAATTAATACAAAACACTTTAGAATATGCACTCTCTTAAAGTTTTGTAATGGTTTATGCAATGGCTTGAACTTGTAAGGGTTATCAAGAATTTGTTTCAGCTTTTTTTCCCCTGCTTTTCTTATTTCAGGGTTTTTCTTTGATTTCTTATTATAGTTTTTTTCAAATTCTCGAGTCATTTCAAGGTGAAATCTCATACTATTACCTTGATAACTCTTAAAAAACATTTTCAAACTGGGGCAGCTAAACTACAGAAATCCCACATTTCAGTGCGGAAGAATTCATTGTTTGGTTTTTGTTGTTATGGTTTTGAATTTTTTTTTTGTGGTTGTTTATCGTGTTATTTTCCAACTTCCACCTTTTCCGTGTCCTTTTCTTTTAATTCTTTTTTTGTTTTTTAAGTTGTTTAAGTGGTATCTGACTCCAATAGCTGATAATCTTACAATTTCTGCAATTTGTTTAGTGCTTAAATAAGGGTTGTTTTCAATTATTTTTAAGATTTCTTTTTCTTTGTCTTCGCCTTTAGTGATAGTTTTAATGATAGTTTTAATGATAGCATTAGTGATAGTATCACTTTTAGAAAGCGGAAACGTGATTTTGTAGTAGTCGAAGTCTCCTTCAATGATTGGTTTTAAGTGGTATTTTTTGTCCCATCCGTAAATCATTTTGTGGAATCCTGACCCAATGTTTTCTGAGAATCTTAGGAATCGGAATGCTTTAGCTATTGTTGGGTTTCTTGGAAGTGAGAAGTCTTCTTTTAAAATTAACTCGATTTTTTTGGGTAACGCGCCGGGGTTAAAGAATTCGAACCTGTTAGTGAATACTCTTATTCTTGGGTTTTGTAAGCTGAAGTAGTCTGTGTGAACAGCCTCCAGAAGTATTTGAGAAAGCACTCACTGACTCCCAGCTGTTTTTAGGGACTTCAGATTTTGCTTCTTTAACTTCAAAATCTTCCCATTCAATATCCTGAAGTTTTTCAATAAGTTCTTGCTTGTTCATTTCAACCAACTACTAACCAATTACTTTACATTAAAGTTTTAAATTAATTTAAATTTTTGCTTTACCTCTTTCATTCCAGTGACTCGTTTTTTCCTTTTGATGCTGGTTTTTCTTTGATTTCATTTAGTTGTTTGTTTTTTGATAGTTTTATTAAAGCGTTCTTTAAAATTAATAAAATTTTTTTTCATCTTGGTTTAGAATGTCATAACAATAAGTATATTAATTATAAACTTTTAATATAGTAGGCGTTGTTAATGGCAGAAAATGAGAAAAAATTACAGGCAATAGAGAAAAATATTAAGCCGTTGCTTGAAAAGTATGGTTTAAGTGAAAGTAGAATTGAGTCAGATTTAAGCAGAATGGATAAAACCAGGCTTTTTGAAGACTTTGAAAAATTACTTGACATTGTAGAGTTAGAGCAAAAGTCAATTAACTTGCTTAAAAAAGAAAAACAAGTTAAAGTTGAAGGAAAAGTTTTCAAGCCTTCAACGCAAGACAAAAAGCAAGCTGAATTAGTTGTAAAAGAATTCAAAAAGCATTCAATTGTAACTGACTTTGACAAAATTCTGAATCTAGTTAAAGAAAACCAGTCAATTAAGTCAAAAAAGTTAATGGCTTTAACTAATTTAACTAAAAAACAATTAGATAACTGTTTAGATATTTTAGAAGAAAACGAGTTAGTTGAAGTTTATTACCCGCCAGTCGGAGACGTTCTTGTAAGAATTGCTGGTTATAAGAAGAAATTAAAAGAAGAAAAGAAAAAATTAAAACAATTAAAGAAAGAACAAAAAAAACAGTCAAAAAACAAGAAAACAGTTAAAGAACCTGAAGTAAAGCCTAAAGAAAAAAAGAAGTTGTTTGGTTTTATGAGAAAGAAAAAGTAAGGTGTTTGAATGAAAAAGAAGTTAATTAAAAAAACCACTGAAAGAAAAGAAATTGAAAGAGTTAAACCAGAACCAATAAAAGTAACTATAAAAAAATCAGAAAAATCAGAAAAACCAGAATTAAAGCAGGTAAATGCTTCAGATAACAAGATTTTAGAGGCTTATACAGTTGATTATGAGGGAGTTAAGACTAGTGTTAGTATTATTGAAAACCATAAAGAGTTTGTTTTGCTTTATTATTTAAATTACCCTGATTATGGTGTCGGCACTAAAGCCTTGATTTCTAGTTTAAAGCAAAACATTATTTCTAAAGCTAATATTGGCAGTGAAAGGTTAATGGATTTAAGGCTGGTTGAAACTTTAAAACAACAATTCAAGCAAAAAGCAATTGAATTGCTTGACATTGAATTACCTGAACTGTTACCTGAATACAAGAACGAGTTAGTTGCAATTCTTTTACAGGAAATGCTTGGTTTAGGAAAAATTGAATTACTTTTAAAGGACTCTAATTTAGAGGAAATAGTTATTAATTCAGTTGAAGAACCGTTATGGGTTTATCATAAAAAGTTTGGCTGGTTAAAAACCAATATTATTCTGCCAACTGAAGGAGAAACTCAGAATTATGCCAGCATTATTGCCAGAAGAGTTGGAAAACAAATCACTACTTTAAATCCATTACTTGACGCTCACTTAGTTACGGGAGACAGAGCTAACGCTACACTTTTCCCTATTTCAACTGACGGCAACACTATCACGATTAGAAGGTTTAGGCGTGATCCTTGGACTGTAACAGACTTTATTAAAAATAAAACGACTTCATCTGACATGATGGCAATGATTTGGATGTCAATGGCTTTAGAGCAAAACATTCTGGTTTCAGGTGGAACAGGCAGTGGAAAAACTTCTTTCTTAAACGTTTGCATGCCTTTTATTCAGCCAAACCACAGAGTGTTATCTTTAGAGGACACCAGAGAAATACAGTTGCCTGATTTTTTGCATTGGGTTCCATTAGTTACTAGGGCTCCAAACCCTGAAGGAAAAGGAGAAATAAGCATGCTTGACTTGCTTGTAAATTCTTTAAGAATGCGTCCTGATAGGATTGTGGTTGGAGAAGTTAGAAGGCAGAGGGAAGCAGAGGTTTTATTTGAAGCCATGCATACAGGCCATTCAGTTTACACTACAATTCACGCTAACACTGCAGACGAAACAATTAGAAGAATAACTCATGCTCCGATAAGCATTTCTCCTTCAATGCTTGACGCAGTAAACTTGAATGTAGTAATGTTTAGAAACAGAAGACTTGGCACTAGAAGAATTTTACAGATTGCTGAATTTATTCCAGAAAAACGCGGTGGAGAAGAAGTAATTAAGCCAAACGTTTTGTTTAGGTGGGAGCCTGCAAGTGATTCAATTGTAAAGTACGCTGAACCCATAAGGTTTTATGACGAGCTAGCCTTGCATACTGGTTTAACCAGAAACGAAATCACTAAAGAAATTGATGAAAAAAAAAGTGTCTTGGATTGGATGGTGAAACAAAACATTAGAAACGTTAATGAAGTAGGAAAAACCATGGCATTATATTACAGGTACAAGCAGGAAGTCTTGGACTTAGTTAAAAAAGACTCTAAACCAAATTACTTGACTTAAAAAGAGTTTTTTAGGCTTTTTGAAATAAAGCGAAGTGAAACGCATCAAAAGATTTAAAGGTTTTAATTTTGAATAAAGTTTTTATTCCATTTTGTCCTTTTCAAGGAAAACAACTTAATTCCCTGATTTCATTATTTATGGGTTTAGGTGTTAGACTAACAAAAATGTTTCCTTACCTGAAAATTGATTTAAGGCAAGCAGAACTGCCTTTTAATGACAAAGAATACTGTTCAATTCTGGCTTTACAGTTCTTTTTTTATTTTATTGTTGGAGCATTAATTTTAGGAATTCTTGCCTTTAAATTGTTTCCAGAAAACATTTTTCCTTTAGCTTTAACTGGCGGAGCAGTGCTTGGATTAGGAGTTGTAGTGCAGACTTCAATGTATCCTAAAATGGTGGTTAAAAAAAAGGTCAGGGACTTGGAAAGAAACCTGGTTTTTGCTTTAAGAACCATGTTAATTCAAGTAAAGTCAGGCGTGCCCTTATTTGATTCAATGAAAACTGTTGCTTCTGGTTCTTTTGGAGAGTTAAGTAAGGCTTTCAGTGAAGCAGTAGACGAAATTTCAACTGGAGTGCCGGAAGAAACTGCTTTACAAAAACTTGCAACAAACAATCCTTCAGGTTTTTTAAGGAAAACTTTATGGCAGTTAGTTAACGGAATGAAGTCTGGAACAGATGTAAGCATTGTTTTAACTTCATTAGTAGATAATTTAACTAAAGAACAAAAAATAAGCATTCAAAGGTATGGTTCAGCTTTAAAATTATTGTCTTTAATGTACATGATGATTGGAGTAATTATTCCAGCTTTAGGAATTACCTTTTTAATTATTTTGAGTTCTTTTCCTCAAATAAATATTGGTGAATTCTTGTTCTGGTTATTGTTAGTTTTGGTTTTCATAATGCAGTTCATGTATATTGGAATCATTAAGTCTAAAAGACCAAACATTTTAGGTGATAATTAAATGGCTTACAAGAGAATTGCAAGTGTTTTGCCTAAAAGAGTTGTTAAAGGCTTTCAAAAACAATTATCTTACTTTGAGTTAGGAGTTGAAGACTCAAGGTTAATTGGCTTTATTTTTGCTTTTGGCTTGCTTTTAAGTATTGGTTTAGCTTTAAACGTAAGCATTTTTTTTGAAGTTCCAATATTAATTGCTTTTCTTGGTTTTTTCTTATTGTTTACTGGCGGCATTTACTTATGGTTAAGTGTTGTCTCTGAATCAAAAGGAAAGTTTGTTGAAAAAATTTTGCCTGACGCGTTACAGTTAATTGCTTCAAACATTAAAGCTGGATTGACAACTGAAAGAGCCTTGTTTGTTAGTGCTAGACCGGAGTTTGGGCCGTTGTCAGTTGAATTAAAACAAGCTTCAAAAGGAATTCTTTCAGGTGAAAGAGTTGAAAAAAGCTTGTTAAAGTTAGCTAAAAAAATTCGTTCAGGGTTGCTTGACAAAACCATGTGGTTGATTTCTAAAGGCATTACTTCTGGAGGACAAATAGCTGACTTATTGTCTCAACTGTCAGATGACTTAAGACAACAAAATTCAGTTAAAGAAGAAATTAAAGCAAACATCAGCATTTACGTTTTATTAATCTTTTTTTCTGCTGCAATCGGCGGGCCGTTGCTTTTTGGAATTAGTTCTTTTATCGTTCAAGTTCTAACAACTCAAAAAGAAGCTTTTGCCATGGACACTTCAAACATTCAAATGGGTGAAGGAATTGGCAGCCAGTTAATTTCAACTGAAGCCATTGCAATAACCACTGACTTTATCGTAATGTTTATTGTAATCATCATTATTGTGTCAAGCGTTTTTGCCTCGTTAACCATCGGAATCATTAACACTGGCAAAGAAAAAAACGGGTTAAAAATGATTCCAGTAACCATAATTGTAGCCTTAATAGTTTTCCTAATAGTTAGAACAGCTTTACTGGTAATGTTTGGAGAATTAGTTGGCGGTTAAACCAAAGGTTTATATAGAATTTGTATTCTATAGTTATATAATGTTGATTCTATATCTGGTGATATTTTATGACTGATTTTTATAATCGGTATCAAGAGCTTAAAATCTTAAAACAAAAATATGATAATCTTGTTTCGGGAGAACTAATCTTACTTTGGGGCAGAAGAAGGTTAGGTAAAACAGAATTAATCAAGAAATTTCTTTCAAAAATCAAGGATAACAAACTATACTTTTTTGTGCCAATCACTGAAGAAAAAGGCATAATTTCTCAATTTCAAGAAGATATTAAAAAACAAAAAAATGTAGTATTAAAAATAACTAGCTGGAATGACTTTTTTGATTTTATTTCAGAAGAATCAGAAAAACATAAATTAGTGGTTGTTTTTGATGAATTTCAGAGGTTTAATGATGGTTCTCCTTCTTTTATTTCGTTATTACAAAATAAATGGGATGATTTGTTAAGAAAAAAGAAAATTATGATAATTCTTTGCGGTTCTTCAATGGGTATGATGCATAACTTAGTCTTAAGTTCTGTTGGCCCTTTATATGGAAGAACCACTGTTAAAATAAAGCTAGAGGCTTTTAGGTATGCTGATTTTAGGCTTATGTTTAAAAATTTAAATCCAATACAAAAAGTACAGTATTTTTCTGTTTTTGGTGGCACTCCTTATTATTTATCACTTGCAAAAAAAGGAAATCAAAATTTGATTGAAAAGATATATGAGTTAATGATTAAAGTAAGCGGGAGTTTAACTGATGAACCTCAAAATTTATTATCTTGGGAGTTAAAACACCCAGTTAGATATAACGCCATTCTTCAAGCAATATCTAAAGGAAAAATAGAATTAACTGAAATTTCAAATTTTGTTGGAAAGGAATCAATGAATGTTTTGCCATATATTCGTAATTTAAACAAATTATTGAACTTAATTTCTATTTCTGAACCTTTTTCTGGAAAGAAAAGGTTGACTAGATATAAAATTTCTGACAATTTTTTCAGGTTTTGGTACAATTTTATTTTCTCTAATAAATCTTTGATTGAGGTAGGAAACACAGAAGCAGTTAAGAGTAAAATAAAGGTAAGACTTGATTCTTTTATTGGCCACATTTTTGAAGATATAGTAAAAGAACTTTTTGTTTTATATAATAAAAACAAAATCAAGAACTTTAATATTGATTTCGAAGAAATTGGTTCTTGGTGGGGTTCTAAAGGAGAAGATGTTGATATAATAATGAAAGGCAGGACAGAAACCATTGTTTGTGAAGTCAAATGGCAGGATAAAAGAATTGACAATGACACACTAACCAAATTAAAAGAAAATGAAGAAAAAATGTCAAACAAAGGAAGAGTTCGTTATTGTTTGGTTTCAAAGTCAGGGTTCCAAGAAGACTTGATAAAAATAATGGAAAAAGAAAACATTTTATATTTGGATTTAAATGAAGTTGACCAGTTATTCAAAGAATACAGTGAAAAAGAATGTGTTATTCAAAGAAAAATAATTGAAAACTGGGGTTAAAACTAGTTTTTAACTATATAACTCATCCCGGCATTTAACCTTTATTCTTCCCAAGTTAAATCCTTTATCCATTAACTTAAACTGCCTTTCCATTGCTTTCTGTCTTCTATTTTTGTTAGAAAGCAAGTAAAGAGACTCGCTTACAACTTTGGCCAGAGCACCTTTCTTGTTATTATATTTGTCTGAAGCCAAACTCCTCAAAACGTTTTCAACTTTTTTCTCCAAAGCAATCGTAACATTACTCGTAAAAACCACCAATAAGTATATACCTACAAAACATTTATACGCGTATTAATTGTGGTCAAACAGCATTTCTATTAATGTTCGGCGAGTTAGTTGGAGGTTAGTTTCTAACAAAAACAGTTTCTTCAAAATCACTATAATCAAAGTCACTAAATTCTAAAGTTATAATTTCATCACTTTTTTCAACTACTGCTTTGACTGGTAAGCCGTTTTCCTGCCAAATAAAAACAGTTACATTACCAATGTCATCAATAAAACTTATAACAATACAATTCTTGTTACCAAAAACTTCATTTCCAATGATTTCAATTATTCCTTCATTGTATAAATTGATTAAATTGTCAAAGTCTAGAACTAATTCGTCTTCATTATATAGTATTGAAGCAGATTCCTTCCATTGATATTCTTCTAACCCACTAAGCTTTTCTTCTGTTGTAGGATAAGTAGTATAATACAATTCACTTTCTTTTATTATTCCATAAATTAAGTATCCTTGAATTCGAGCCTCTCTTCTAAACCTGTCTCCCTTATACCATGCATTAAATTTTTGAGTTGAAATGCCAAGTCCAGGAGTTTCAATAACCAATTTAAGGTTTGCCTTAAACCCATTTTCCTTTAAAATTCCAGCATTTTCAAGTAAATCAATCAATGAGTCGCTTGATTGAGTTTCATTTTCTGTAACACAACCAAGGAAAAAAATAACAATTATTATAACACTCAAACAAAAAATATTCTTTAACATTAGAAATCATTAAAACTAAGTTTAATTCATATAAAAATCTTTTGGAATAAAACACAACCCTTAAAAAGACTAAATTACATGTTTTTCTTTAGAATAACTTTGGAGGTGTTTAAACTGAACAAAAAAATATTTATTCTAATTATACTAATTATTTCAGCTGTGCTTTTAAGTGGTTGTGTTACTGAAGATACAGTTGAATCAAGTGATAATTCAGGAGTAGTTGAAGGACAAGAACCCGAAATTGGGCCAGTGGGAGTAACATTAACAGAATGTGCAGATGACGATGTTGATTGTTTTATCACTGCGTTAGAAGATGACTGTCATGATGCCACTTTAACTTGGAGTCCTACTTTTGGTGCAGGAGGTTCAACACAGACAACTACTTCCTATTATGAAATTGAAAATCAAAACTCTGGAGACTGTCTTTATACTGTGATTGTAGGAGAAACCGTTATGACTTTTTCACCTGAAATTGAGGAAATGATGACTGAAGAACAAAAACAACAAACAAAAGACATTTACGCTAACTTAGTTGGTGAAACAGGTTCTTGTATTATTGAATATGATAGCATGGCAGATGTTTTCCGCGACTGGCAGGTTGGAACCATGAGTACAACTGACTTGGAAGAAATAACAAGTGACTGTGAAGGAATTCTAAGAAATGGAATGATAACAATCACACAATAAAAATTACTACTATAAAGCGTTTGCTGGTTTAATTCCAGCAAGCGTTACTATTTTTTTTATAAATAACAATAAACTTAAAACTAAGAACAAAAATAAAAAAAGACAGAGGTAAACTCTTTAGGTTATTTAATTTATGCTTCCAGTGCAGTTGCCTGTTATTGTTTTTTGTTCTCCTAAAACAGTATAACTAACAATGACTTGAGTTTCGTATTCTCCTGGGTTAAAAGAACCATCTGCTGCCAGAGTAACAAATTTTCCGGGCGGAACGCTTTCTTCAACTGTTAAAGGAAAACCAAGAACACTGCCAGAAACAATAGTAATGGTTTGACTGCTGTTGTTCTGCAAGTCAATAAAAAAAGTTTCTTGAGTAAAATAATGGTTAGCGTAAGATAACTCTTGATTAAAACCACTGCAAGTTGAAGTAGAGTAAGTTGGAGTTTCCATTCCAACACAACCAAGAAAAACAATTACTGCTAAAGCCAGTACAAAAACAATTATTGTTGCTTTCATGAATAAGTAAGTAACCGAAA
>JBDRCV010000025.1:0-19956 GCA_043821385.1 archaeon
AAAACAAATCTGACTTTGTTCAATTATTCCAGTGCCTTTAGCAATAGACTTGGCAACCATTGAATCTTCTTTACTAAACGTCACGTCTTTAGTTAAATAATATCTTCCAGGCCTGCCGACATAAGACTTTAACTGGCTTGAAGCCTCACTGTCAGGTTCAATCGTAGTAAAACCACCTAAATCAACAATGATAGGCATTAACAAAGTTAAAATTGCAATAGCAATAACTGCAGCAATAAGTAACTTAAAAGTACTAAACGCTTGCCCTTTCTCGTTAGCAAAAAACCTTTTCAATAAACCACCTCAAAAAAAAAATATTTTCTTCAAAATACCAAAAGAACAAACTAGTATAAAAAGCTTACGAAAACAAACAATGCCAAAAATTCCAACTTCAACTCGGCCCAGAAAACGCTTTACCAAAATTAACCCAGCATTCAACAGGACAAGCAGTGTCTTTAAGTGCACATTTAATGTAAACGTCAATGCTTATAGACTCATTAAAAAAAATGCCGTCAGACTCTAATTCAATTGAAGCAAAATCAACTGCACCAAAAGTAACACAAGTATCTCCAAGCTTTGCATACTGTGCTAAAGACCTTGAAGTAAAACCGCCCTCTGAAATTATTACGTCATCTAAAACCAAGACAGCGTCAGAATCATTACCAGAACCTAAATCTGGTGCTTGAGAGGCTTGTTTTACTCCGTCATAAATTCTTCTGACTCCAATGTCAACTTTTTGTGATTCAAAATAACCTAGAGCTCCAAGAATTATTGAAAGAATAGCGATAGCTAGAATTGAACCAATAAGCAAACGATAAACTGCAAAAACTTGGCCTCTTTCATTTAATTTACTCAACCATTCCACCAACAATTAATTTAGCCAACCATTCCACCAACTATAGAGTTTGCTCCAACAACGCTTATAATGAAAATAATTATTGCTATTGGCACTGCTTTAGCTATTCCTAACCTGACCATTATTGAGTTGTCTTCCTGCATTCTAATAATAAAGTAATTCAAGATTACCACGATTTCAATAACGTATAAAGCGACAATGAAAAGGAATTCAGCTGGAGTAACCATTGAAGCAAACAAGTCAGGTGAAGGAACAAAACTTGAAGCAACCTGCGTTAAATTACCTATTCCCATGGTTCCGCCTAAAGCACCTGAATCCATTTGAGATAATGACTGTAAAGCATTACTTGAAGTAATGCTTGACAAAGTTAACATCACGATTTTTTGCAAGCTGACAGTAATTCCTAAAACGACTGGAGCAATAAAAATTGAAATGCTTTTCATCATGCTTGCAACGTCTTGAAGTAAAGTTGAAAGCATTTTATTGACTTTTTCAGAGTTAGTTAACTGTAAAGACAAAGAAATCATGGTTCTAGCAGCAACATTAACTCCTAACTGCACGGAATCAACTAACAATCGCATTGAACTCCGAATAATTTCAGACGGGTTATTTTTTAATGCTCCATAAGTTTTGTCAAAAACAGCTGCTTCTAAAGGCAAACCCAAAATTCTAATGTTGTCAATTATTTTACCAAAAAGCCTCACTGAAACTAATTGTTTTGGCAAAAAACTTTTAGTATGCAGTAAAGCGTCTTCTATTGGCTTGCTTTCACCTAAACGTGAAGCAAGAACATACAAGGAGTCCTTGAACTCTGACTCCATTTGCATGACTTCAACTTGAACTTTACGCTTATAAATTGAAGTAAAATAAAAGTAAATGAAAAAACAAGCAGACATTGTCATTAAGACACCAAAAATTAAATAGTAAGGCGTATAATCATTGTTTGGTTTCATCCAAAACCTTTGTTCTTCCAAACTCATTTCTCCATCCGCACTGATTTCTCCTTTTTCATTATAAAAAACTGGGTTGCCTTCCCTGTCTAACACTTTTTGTTTAGTAATTCCAAAAATTTCTTGAACAAAAAAAGAAGAACCAAGTCCTGCAACCAAAATTAAACCAATTACAACAAAAATACTCAAATAACCTTTACCTAACTTAATCGTGTTTTTTGGAGGCAAAGACGGATGGTCGTCAGGAATGTCTGGCGGCTGGTAAGTAGGCGGCCTGGTTTTAATAACCATTTTAGAAAACATTATTGATACAGCAGGAATTATAATACAGTAAATTAAAAACAAAACATCTGGTCTGGCCATTGGAGAACCAGAGAAAGCAGAACCAACAGGCAAAACAATAATTAAAATTAATGGAAGTAAAACTCCAAGATAAAACAAGGTTACTGCTGGCTGGCTTAAACCTCTAGCATAATCCTCCATTTTAACTTTAATTGAACTTAAAACATTTGTAAGAGTTTTATCTAAAAGAGAAAACCTTTTACCTTCCTCGTTTTCTAAAACTGAAGCCCTAATTCTCATTAAAGCCAGCTTGAATTCCTCTGAATACTTTCCCCAACGGTAAGCTAAAACATCTAGTGCTTCAGCTAAAGTAGTGTAAGAGCCAACTTGAACTTCCCATAAAATTCTTTTAAAATCTTCAGCAATCTTGCCTTCACCGTGTTCTGCCGCAAACTCGACTGCACGCTCTAAATTTGGAACTAACTTCATTGACATTATCATGTAACCGACAATGGAAGGCACATAAGTCAAAGCCCGCATTTTTTCATCGTTAGCAATTCCAACCGGAACTTCTTGAACAAACCTTGAAATAAACAAAGACAAAATAACTGGAAAACCAAAACAAAGAATAATTGAAAAATAAGGAAAACCCATCATTTCGTCAATCATTGAACCAAAAAAAGTGTAAATTAATGCTCCAGCAATCAAAAAACCAACCATTGAAAGAATCAATGAACCCTTTATTGCTGCCGCAAACTCTTCAGGTTTTAAATCCCAGCCAAGAAATTCAATAGCTTCACGGTATTTTTCCTGAAACTTAACTCCTTTACCCATGGAAGGAAACATGGCATACAAGCGCTTACAAAACTTTACAAAAGGAGGAAAAGCTCTAGCTTCTAACTTTTTTTCTCCTTTAGAAAAAACATCTCTTGAAACCTCTATCTCACCATAAAGTCTTCCAAGAGACTCTTTAGAATTAGAAGAAACTCTTTTACCTTGCATAAATTTTCTTCTTTCAACCATTAACTCACTTTCTTTCAACCATTAACTCACTTTAATGTTTATTTTTAGCTACAAGTTTTTTGACTAAATAATTGTTAACCCAGTTCTTCCACTCACCTAAAAGTTCAGAGTAATTAACGCTTCCAGTTTCTTCAATTTGTTTTTCTCTTAACAATAATAGTTTACTGTGAGCAAGAGAAGTGTTTTCTGCTTCCAACAGTAAAGGAATATTTAACTTGTTTTTTTGCATTACAAGAAATTCTTTGCTTGCAGCCAAAGTCTTAATTGACTCCCACATTTGATCCATGGTTAAACCACTAAACCTGCTGATTTTTGAAAACAAACTTGAATCCTTTAAATTATCTTCAATTAAATCAATTTTATCTTTTTTAGCATCATACAACATTAAGTCAAGCAACCCTCCCTCCAACTCCGGGTCACTAATCCAATGCTTTTTGACTTCAGTTACCTGCACTAAACGCCTGTGCTTTTTAAGCGAACCCTCAAACCTTATTGGCCTGGCAACCACAACAATATCAGTTGCCTTAAACGAAGTATTCGGCACTCCTAAATCATTTACAACCCTGTCCCAAACACTGTAAGCAGAGTCACCGTGAATTGTTCCAATAACAGTGTTTCCTGCCGCTCCAACACGCATTGCCTCATACAATACTTTTGCTTCAAGACTTCTAACTTCACCCAAAACTAAAGCAGAGTCACCAAGCCTTAAAGCAGTCCTTAAAGATTCAGCTGGGTCAACTTCACTTTCAGTTTGACTGACACTAATAGCTGAACGAGTTTTAAGTCTTTGAACATTAAAGCCAACGTTTTTCATGTAAGGCACTGGAATTTCTAAAGTGTCTTCCTGCACAATAATTCTGGAATTTTGAGGAATTTCCAGAATTAAAGCTCCAAGCAATGAAGTTTTACCAGAACCACGAGAACCAGTTACAAGCATGGTTGCTTGATTGTCAATAAAAAAACTCATTAAACCCGCAGCCAAAGGAGTAAAAGATTTAACGTCAATTAATTGAGGCAAAGTCCAAGGAGTTAACTTGTGAATTCTGAAAGCAAACGCAGTACCATCAGTTGCTAAAGGTTTTCCGATGACTGCAACCCTTGAATCCAAGTCAGGCAAATCAAAATCTAGAACCGGATGAGATTCATCAAACGGCCGCCCAGACATTGCACGCATTTTTGAAACAAGGCTTTCAGCTTCAGTTTCAGTGTACAAAATGTTTGTCTGGCACTGGCCAAAATCAGAGTGCACGACATAAATTGGTTTTTGGCCTATTGGACTGTCAAGATAAATGTCTGTAAGCCGTTTGTCATTTAACAAGATTTCTAAAATCCCGTAACCAATAGTGTAACGCGCTACAACTTCAGATAATTGTTCAACGTCATCTCTAGACAACTTAATTTGGTTTGCTTCACTTAAATCAATTATTGTTGACTCGTAAACTTTTTCAAAATACTTTCTAGACGAAGCAATACCACTTAAAGAAATTTTTCCAGGAGAATACTTTGCAACCACTTCCTTTGTCTTGCTTAAAATAAAGTACTTATCTGGCGGCAAAGAATATTCCGGCGGATTAATAAAGTAAAGGTTTTGAGTCTTGTTCGGATGCCTGAAAATTTGAACGTTAACATTTTTAACAGAGTACTCGTCAAGTAATTCCATTAACTCTGATTCCTCATGACCAAACATTAACCTTGAACCAATAAAAGATGGCTTGATTTGAGCTTCAAAAAACGGGTGATATAATTCAGCTGTTTCCGGAACCTCTTTAAGTTTCAGTAAATAATCTTTAGCTTTAGAAATTAACTCTGTTTCCTCAAACTTTTTTAAAATCAAGGAAAGAGTTTGAAAGTAAGGCTTTGAACCATCCTTGTACTCCTGCGAATTCTCTTTTAACCTTATTTGCTCTGCCTTTATTTCCTGCAAACACAAAATGTAAGCCCTGATAGGGTCAAAAGATAAAGAATCGTGAGCAATCTTTACAAGCATGTTATGCCTTTGAGGAAACTGTTTTTCCAAACCCTTATCCGGAACACCTAAATTAGCATAAGACCAAACTTTTTGAGATGAAAAAAACTTTAAAAGCAAAGCCATTTGAACTAACATTAAAGTCTGTTTTTCCTCATAAACTCTCTCATAAACTTCAGCTAAAACAACCAAGTCAGCTTCAGCTTCCTGAAGAATTTTTAAAACATGGTAACGGCAATGCACATCACTAACAATTGAAGCACCATAAACACAGTTACGGCAGTCAAAAATTAAATGACGCTTGCCTCCTTCTTCTTTAACAACAAAGTCTCCGACTTCATACTTTCCAATCTTCATTACAAAAAACCTTAACTTTCAATACAAAAAACCTTTAAACTACTTAAAGGAAATAGTAAAACTTATTTTTAATAGTTGTTATAGCTTATTATAACAAAGAATTAGAAAAAAACAGAAATAAAAAAATTAAAAGCAAACTTATTTGAGTATTCTCTCCAGCTTTCTTGCACAAAAATTAATTGTTCTTAAGGGTTCTTGTGCAAAAGAGAAAAATAATCAACTGGTTTTTTTAAGATAAAATCATATCTCTGGCAAGTGCTTTCTTCAACTTGAGTTTCAAAAATATATTCACTAACTTTCTTTTTGATTTTGTTAATAACCTTGCTAGCCTTATCTATAACTCGTGAGCTACAGCTGAACATAATTATAGCTTTAGGTGACAAAACATTGATTTTATTAAGTATTTTTTCTTCTATATCTTTAATTTCATCATCTGATTTTACAAAAATAACATACTTATCAATATCTTGTAATACCTCTTCTATTCCTTCTCTTAACTCATCTTCATCTTCTGTGTGTCCAAGCAAATGAGCTATGTAACGACTTATTACTCCACTCTGTGCTAATTCAGCAACATGTAATCCTTTACTAGTGTATTTTTTAACTATCTTTTTTCTTAAGTTTTGTAGTTTTGAACTATCCTTCTGCAATTGTTTTAATGAGAACCCCATTTCAATTTGCATTCTCAATTTAGGGTTTTCAACATATTGACGGTAAAACTTCCACTCTGGTTTTTTTCTTTGAGATTTTACAATTTGGATGGTTTCTTCATCTTCAATAAAAGCTAGTTCACCTTGCATAAATTTATTTACAAGCGATTTAATCTTTCCTTCACTGTATTCCAAAACCGCGTTTGTTGCTCCTTTGGCAGCATCTTCCACAAATTTTTCCTGAGACATAAATTTAATTAGTTTTCAAGATGAGTAAAGTCATCCATATATAATGCAATACTTAATGGGTTATTGTCAAGAAGTATAGTGCTTCCAGGGAAAATAAGCATATTTGAAAGAGTTATATCAACATCTACATAAATGTCTTTGACTTTTTCACCATTTTTTAAAACAAATCGCCCATCAGAATCATACCCTAATTCTTTTAGAAGTAGTATTTTAGCTTCTTTTGGCATTTTTTGAATTGAGAATAATTCCAAAACCATCACCTTAACAAAGTTAAAT
This sequence comes from archaeon, assembly GCA_043821385.1. GTDB lineage: Archaea > Iainarchaeota > Iainarchaeia > Iainarchaeales > JBDRCV01 > JBDRCV01. The sequence continues at coordinate 6,610 of JBDRCV010000025.1, forward strand.
AATAACATTTCCAGTATTTAAAAATACTTGCTTTAATTCAGCAACCAAACCATATCTTTAGATATTATAAGTAAGAAGTTACTTTAAAACTTTTGGTTGACTGTCTTACTTTCAACAACACAATCTGGCTTCGACTCTCGCCAAAGCCCCATCGCCTAAAGATTCCTATTCTTTGAATTCCTGCATTAATTCCGAATGTTCTTTCAAAAATCACAAATAGATTAAAACTTTTGACAAGCGAGCCCTCATAAAAAACCACCAAAACAATTAATATAATGAAAAAACAATTATTTAAAGGCTTAAGATGAAACAAAAAAAGAAAGAATTAATTAAAAGAGAGTTAAGGATTGGAGTAAAGTTTCTTGCAGTGTTTCTTGCAAGCTACTTTATTTTAAGTTTTATAATTAAAGCCTTAATTCCGATGGCTAGCATTGAATTCTTTACTGCCAGCACAACAAAACTGTTCTTGGATTTAACTGGATTACAAAGCACAATAGTTTTGAATGAACCAGTAATGTTAATTGTTAACAGTCAAACTTTTTTGATTAGTGAACTATGCACTGGGTTAATGGAATTAATTTTAATTATTTCAGCAATAACTGCAAGTCTAGGAATTCACTGGAAGAAAAGGTTAATTGGAATCTTGTTTGGAATAATCTTGATTTTAATTGTTAACCCTTTAAGAATTTTCATTACAATCTTAACTTACTTAAACCAGCCAATTGAAATAACAACTTTCGTTCACGACTTCCTGTTTCGTTTAACCTTGTTCTTATTAATTGCAGGATATTATTCTGCATGGTTTTATTTGAGTGTAAGAAAAGAATTAAAGAAGAAAAGAAAACGCGAAAAAAGTTAAAACATAACAAAAATTAAACTTATAAAGAGCTTTTTGCTTAAATTATTAAAGTTCACACTTTAATTGTTAAAGAGTTGTTAAGGTTCACAGGCGGTTAGAATACTTGAATGACAGTGTTAAAACTATTAAAGAATTAGAAAAAATCTTGAAGTTAACTGTAAAAGAAAAAAAGGCAATTACAAAAATCATTGAAAACACGCCAATGCGTATTCCAAAATACTACTTGAACTTAATTGACAAAGAAAACAAAAACGATCCAATTAGAAAACTAATTATTCCAAGCGAAAAAGAATTAATTGAAACAGGAGAGTTTGACACTAGTGGAGAAAAAAAAAGTTACGTTCAACCAGGCTTACAACACAAGTACACTAAAACAGCAGTAGTAATTCCAACAACTAACTGTGCAGGTTACTGCAGGCACTGTTTCAGGAAAAGGCTTGCAGGAAAAAAATCAAAAGAAGTTGCAGCAGACTTTGAAAAAATCTTTAAATACTTGAAAGAAAACAAGAAAATTGATAATGTTTTGGTTACCGGCGGTGACCCTTTAACTTTGCCAACTGAAAAAATTAAAAAAATCATTTACGGATTAAGGGCAATTGACAGCATTAAAATCATCCGGTTTGGAACCAGAATGCCTGCATTACAGCCAACAAGAATTACAAAAGACAAAGAATTACTGGAATTAATTAAAGAACATTCTTTGCCAAAAAAAAGAATTTACTTTGTCAACCACTTTAACCACCCAAAAGAATTAACTGAAAAATCAAGAAAAGCAATAAATGAATTAATTGAAGCAAACGCAATACTTGTAAACCAAACAGTTTTATTGAAAGATATTAATGACAAACCTGAAACTTTAACTGAATTATTTAACCGTTTAGCTTACAATGGAGTTACACCATACTACTTGTTTCAATGCAGGCCAGTAAAACACGCAACACACTTTCAAGTACCATTAGTTGAAGGTTACAAGGTTTTTGAAAAAGCAAAAAAAGGAATGAGTGGTTTAGCTAAAAGAGCTCGTTACGTAATGTCCCATGACACTGGAAAAATAATGATTTTAGCAGTAAAAAATGGAAAAATCTTGTTCCGCTACCACCAAGCAAGAAACCCAAAAAACCAAGGCAAACTAATAGAATTCAATTACAACGGAAAAGAAAAATGGTTTGAAGACTTTCAACCCGAAAAACTAGTTATAGCAACATTTAAATATAAATAAAACTTAACTTTTAAACTTTAAAGTGTTTTTATTAAACATTAAAATGGGGGGAATTAATTGAATTTAATTAATACAAAAATAATTGGAATTATAACATTAATAATTATAGTAACAATCTTAAGCGGTTGTGTAAACAGCGACCTAACAGTCCCAGGACCAAACAGTTCATGCACAACAGACACAGACTGTGATGAAGGTTACGCTTGCACTAACGGAGTTTGCTCAGCAACAATGGGGTTAAACCCACCAAGTTCACCAGTATACATTCCAAATGAAGGAAACGAAGATGTTGTCAGAGGAGACAAATTTGAAAGCACTGCATCTCAAGGCGGGGCAATAGGAAAAAACTCTGTAGCTTTTGGAAGGGAAACAACAACAGAAGGAGATTATTCAATAGCAACAGGTTGGAAAACAACAACAACAGGAGATAGCTCAACAGCAATGGGAACTAATACAACTGCTATAGGAGATAACTCAACAGCACTAGGCCGAGAAACAACAGCATCAGGAAACGTTTCAATAGCAACCGGCAGAGAAACAATTGCATCAGGAGCACACTCAACAGCAATGGGGCGTAGTACAATTGCAGAAGGAGCACACTCAACAGCACTAGGTTGGAGAACAACAGCAAAAGGAACCGCTTCAACAACAATGGGTCTCGATACAACTGCTTCAGGAGATTACTCAATTGCAACAGGTTATAAAAGTAGCGCTTATGGAAAATTCTCAACAGCAATGGGTAATAATACAAAAGCATCAGGAGAAAGTTCAACCGTAATTGGCAGTAACATAACAGTTAGTGGAGATTATAGTGTTGGTATTGGATTATACCGCACAGCATATAATAAAGTTTTAGAAAATGACAACACTATGGCAATAATGGGTGGCAAAGTTGGAATTGGAACAGTTAGCCCAACAGCAGTACTAGAAATTGAAGAAACAGCAATTCAAGGAGACATATTAAAACTTACAGACTATGATGGAAGTTGTTCTGCAAACCCAAACGCTGGCGAGTTAGTTTGGACTTGTAGTTCTGACGCAAAACTAAAATCAAACATTTCTGAAGCAGAACCCACCTTAAGTTATCTATCAAGCATGCCTGTAAGAGATTACACTGTTAAAGCTTCAGGTGACAGGATGACTGGATTTATAGCACAAGAATTACAGAAAACACACCCAGAACTAGTTAGTGTTGGAAGTGATGGAACTTTAATGGTTTCAAGCCTGCCTCAAGCAAAACTAATTAAAGCAATACAGGAATTGAAAGCAGAAAACGATGCATTGAAAGCTTTAGTTTGTTTAGACCATCCAAACGCAGAAGCATGCAATTAAAAACAAAGAAGAAAAAGAAAAAGTAACTGTTGACAGCAAAAGTATAGCTGTTAGCAGTTATTTAATCAACCAAAAGTTTTTAAGTTCTCTTGCACAAACTTAATGTTATTAGGTGATTGTAATGGAAAGTGACAAAACTGAAAGTGTTGATGCAGTTAAAGCAGCTTACATTACTAGAGAGTATTTTCAAAACCAGCACGGCAACTTAGGAATACTTTTATTCCGAATTGACAAAGTTTTCAAGAACAGTCTTAAAAACACTTGGGTAGTTAAATGCAGTCTTAATTCTAGTGTAAGCGGTAAAGAAAGACTTTCTTACACACTTAAAGTTAATGTCAAAGACGGAAAAGTAACCTATATTGGACCAGAAAATGAAAAAGAATAATTTAATTTTAGCTGATTTGTATAGTAAAAACAAACTAAAATTTTATGGCTTGTTTAACAACCCTGTTTTAATAGACCACCGAATACTTGAATTATTTGTTATTGGAAATTATGAAACTAAACGCCAGCAAGATTGTTTTACAGAAGAAGACAAAAACAAACACTTGATGCTTGAAGCATTCCAGTTAGAAACAAGAATAAAAAACTATTATATTACAACGCATGCATTCAGTGACTTCATTTACAAGCTCTGGACAAAATTCCGAGACAATAAACCAGCATACTGTGAAATACTGAAAATAACTCGAAAAATGATGGAAGGATTCAGGGAAGAAAAACCAACCATTAAATTAATTTTAACAAACTCTGATTTAAAGAATTTTTGTCTTTCTGATGCTTCAACCGAAATAATTACAAGAATTGAATCAAAAGACAAACCAACAAAATACGTGGTATTAACTGGAAGCAGTAAACTTAAAAAAAAGTGCCAGGCAAACAACAACTGTATAAAAGCAATAGACCATAAAGAAATAGAATCACTTTATTTCACTCATTTAATCTGACTTAAACCAAAAAAACCTAAAGACAAACTCTTTTAAATAAAAGGAATATATTTAATTATTAGTCTATTAAATAAGTAGTATACTGTAGGGGTTTTTTGGTTTGGTGTTTACAGCAAAAATAAACGAGTTTTATTCAAAGATTGAAAACAAGTACTATAATTTAATGGATGCCTGTGAAAAGAAAGGCATTCCAATTTATCACTTGCATAACTTTTTAGAAAAACACGGGATTCCAGCTTTTCCTTTCCTTATAACTTTAATCGCAATAATTATTATTACTCTTGCATTATTGTTTGCTTTTCCTTTAAGCATGCAGACAACCCTAAACTTTACTTTCACTGACGAACAAGGAAATGATGTACAGAGCGTGAGAGTTCAAATAGAACACGATGCTGATTTGTTAGTAGATAAGACTTTGAGTTCTGGTGCAAGAGAAACCATTAACTTAATGCTTGGAACCACAGTAACTTTAAAGGTTTCAAAACAAGGTTTTGAAGACGGAGAATACGAGTTAAAGTTAAAAGAAAAAGACCAAGACGTTACAATACAGTTAACTAAAGTTTTTGAAGCAGTACAGTCAACCATTGAATTAATTGACTCTGAAACAGGTGAAAGAGTAAGAAATGCAGACGTAACAATTTCATGGCAGAATGAATCAAATAAAACTACAACTGATGAAGACGGACTAATAAAGTTAACTGGAATTCCTAAAGGAGAAATAATTTCAATTGAAGTAAACGCTCCAGGATACGAAAAAGCAAACTTAACCACTGTCCTGCTTGACGGTTCAACAGCACAAATTTCTTTAAGCCCGACAACTGAATCAAAAGTAGGAGAAAGCACGCTGGTTGTAAGAGTTAAAGACAAAATAACAAACGAGTTTATTAGTGACGTAATAGTAAAAGTTTACAATAAACAATCAAACGAATTAATTTCAGAATTATTAACTGAAAACGGTGTTGCATCAGACAACATTTCAAAAGGCACTGTAGTCAGAATTACAGCAGAAAAAGAAGGCTTTATTAGTTATAATTCAATGACTGAAGATTTAGGTTTGACTTTACGTTTAGATGAAGAAGAATGGATTGTTTTAATGGAACACGGAGGAACAGATGTTACGGTTAATGTTTCAAGCTTGGAAACCGGCCAGCCTTTAAGCGGAACAATAATAAGATTGTTTGACTTGCAAGGCAACAAATTAGATGAAAACGTTACAGGTTTTTCTGGAGCAGTAACTTTTAATGACTTGAATGCATTAGAAACGTTTACTGTTTCAGGAGAAAAAACAGGGTTTTTGGTTGGAAGCCAAGTGTTTAGTCCAAGAGTACTGCAGACAGTTAACTTAAAGTTAAAGAAAATAACTTCAAGCAATAGCGCTGTTTTAACAGTTAATGTTACAGACAATTCCGGCAAACCAGTAAGCAATGCATCATTATTCTTTTTCACTGAAGTTAATAACGCGCAAGTTCCTTTAGGAATTGATAACATTAAAACTGATTTCACTGGTTTTGCTCAAATCACTGACTTGGAAGTAGGAAAAACCATTAAAATTAAAGCAGTAAAAAACGAAATTGAAGGCACTGGAACAATTACAATAGAACAAGGCAAACTAAATTCTCTTGAAATAGTTTTAACTTTTGCAGAACAAACAGTTAAAGTTAACTTGTTAGATGAAGCAGGACTGCCATTACAGAATGCTTTTGTAACCTTAACTTCGGATGCAGGAGACATTCTTTTTATGGGTGATGTTTCAGAAAACTTTAGTTTTCAAGCTTTAGGAAACAAAACAATAAACATTGAAATTACAACTGATGACACAGAGTACAGTGAAAAAGTAAACATTGAAGGCAAAACAGAAATTACAATACAGTTAAAGGAAGCAACTGAAATTACTGAAGCAGAAACTCAAATGATTAAGTTTATTGGAGTTGAAAACTTTAACCAGGAAACAGTTTTAGGTTTAGAGAAAGGAAAAGAAGCTTTTTTGGTTTTTGAAGTAAACTTTCCAGACGGTTATGATAAAGGCGCAGTGCATGTAAGGTTAGGACTGGATTCTGATAGTTTTGCTGAAAGCAATGACACAGTAATAACTGGTTTTGAAGCAGTAACAGACAAATACTTTTACGGTAGAAGTTACCAGCCAACACCAGCGCCAGGAAACGAAGCAGTAGACTTTTCAAATTATGGCAGTGCAGGACAAGAAAACAAGTTTATTGAACTTTACTGGGACCAGCCAGTAGGAGTAAAAAAATTCAAGATTAAAGTTAAAACAAAAGAAAGCGTTCTGGATTCAGTTGACTTAAGTTACCGTGCTTGGGTGGAAAAAGAAGCAAGTTTTGTCAGAAGCCCAGCTGACTCCGAATTAAAAGAAAAAGAGTTTACTGGAATGAAAACTCCATTGTATGCTGAAACCTTTAAACAAAAACTACAAGTACTTGAAGAAGAAACTTCCTGCAGTCAAGGAGTCTGCTGGAGTTTCAAGTTTTTTGACGCTTACGGAAATTACTGGAATGAAAAAGACTTTGAAGCACTAGTAAATGAAACTTATGCTTTACAAACAACAATTGAACCACTACAATTAATTACTCCGACTTTAAAGCATTCAACTAATGCAAGCAATCCCTTGATTAGTTTTATTTCAAGCAATTACTCTAAAAATTCAGCTGAATTAATTTTTCCAATAGAAGACTTGTATAATTCAAACATTGAATTACAGGATTTAGGTACAGTGAACAATGGAGAAAAATTAATTATTAACACTTACTTTAAAACCAGAGAAACCGGACACGTTGTAGTTAACAGCCAGCTGCAAAGCAATGACATTGTTTTAAACGAAAGCCAGTACTTTGATGTTTTAGAAGACAAAGAATTAATTGTTACAGTTAAACCATCAAACACTATTACTTTAGGAGAAGACTTTGTAATTAAAGTTGAATCAATAACAGGAGAACTAATAACTAACGCTAACTTAAAGTTGACAGATGAAAAAGGAAACTTAGTGTTTTCAACTGTCGGTTTAAACACTAAAGGCAACGGATTGAATGGAGAATATGAAATAAACAATACTTTTAATTCAGGAAACTTTGTTTTAGAAGTTCAAGTCAAAACCTTTAAAAGAAAAACCATAGACATTGCAATAGGAAAAGACAACATTCTGGAAATAGATAAAGGCAGAATTAAATTATTTATTGACAAAAGCAAAACCATGGCACAAGAAACTTTAAAACTACAAAACAGAAGCAGTAAAAGAGTTACAGATATTACGGCAAAAGTTGTTTACATTCAAAGGCCGGAAGACTTAACAATAACTGCTTTCACTCCGGCAAGCATTAACGGTAATGGAACTGGAATCATTCAAGTCAGTGCAGAGTATTTAGGCGGAGAAAGCACTGCTTTTGGTCAAGCAGAATTAATTGTAACAGGAAGAATTAACGGCAGTGAATTAGTTGTAACCAAGTCAAGCATTCTGGTTTACTATAACCATGAACTAGATGAAGACTGTTTAGAGTTAATTCCTGAAACCATTACAACTTACCTTGTTGGTTCAAGCAATTCAAGCAAAAAAGTTGACTTGGCTTTTAAAAACAATTGTGAAACCAGACTAGATTTTATTCCCAGAGTCATCGGAAACGATACAAGTAACTTAGACTTCAGTATTCCTGCTTTAAGTTTAGAGGAAGGAGAAAGCAAAACAATTCAACTAATAATAACTAACACTATAAAACAAAACCTTGACAAAGAAAAAGTTGAAGAATTTACTTTACTTTTAGAGTCAGAAATTTTAACTAAAAGCATTCCAGTAACAGTAAACTTATGGAACCATAATAACGCTTTAACTTTAAATCCAGCAGAAAACTTATTGTTAAGGTTAGTGCAGCCTTACCCAAACCAAAACGTTGAAGGAACTTTAGACTTCCAGATAACAAACACCGGACAAGAAATTATTAACAACATTCAGTTATCAGCAGACAACATTAATTATGCTAACGTTGCAACAGACTTCACCGGCACCAGAACAGACTTTACACCACAACAAATAAATGACTTAAAACCAGGCGAAAGCCAAACAATAACAATTACTTTCAATGGAAACGTTATAAGAACAAGACAATTAACTCAAAGAATTAAAGTCAGTGGAACCATAAACAATACAGGAGAAAAAATTGAAAAAGAAATAACTTTAACAATAATTATTTCTTCTCCAGGCTGTATTAAAGTAGAACCAGAATTTAACCCATTAGAATTCAGAAGCCAGTCAAGAGAAGGAAGCATTACAAAAAGCTTAACTGTATCAAACGAATGCGGGCAAACCATGACAATAACAGGAGTATTACCTGAAAGAGCAGAACAAAACATTTTTACTTTACAACCAGTTACCTTGCCAGTACTAGCACCAGGACAAATTGGAAAATACAATTTAACTTTAAGAAAAAACTCTGACGCAGACATTCCAATGCAAATGGTTGTAATAGCAATTCCAACAGCAACAGAAAACACTCCAAACATTCCAACTTTAAGCGACCCATTTAACGTTAGAGTTTTAATTGGAGAATCAGCTAGACCAACAGGAAAAGTTTCAAGAGAAATAAGTTTACCTTACTGTGACAAAGAAGGTACAGCAAACCTTGTATTTCCACTAGTAAGTGAAACAGATTGTACGGCAGGTTATTGTGATGCTGAAAGTTTAGGAAAATTTATTGCAAAAAAATTAAAAGAAGAATTCAGGGAAGCAAAAACAGTAATTCAAAGAGTCAGCAGTAACACTAAAGGCACAAGTTGTGAGACTACTGGACTGCAAGGTTACTGTGATTTAGGTTCACTAGACCAAAGCTTACAACCAGAAATCCTGACAGTTTACTTACAAAACGATAACTTGAGTTCTGAAATGCTTGAAGACATAATTAATAACAGAACAGAATTCAATGACATTAAAATGTTTTCAGTTAAACCACATTCAAACAGTGAAAACAGTGACTGGCTGCAAAGCACAGTTCAAGGATTTGTAACACACCAACTATTTTACCCGCCAAACTTACAGGGTTGCGGAGAATACACTATTACTTTAAGAGGAGTAGTAAAAGTTTCCGGCACACAAATAACTGAAAACGTAATAAATTACGCTTTAACAGTTGAAGGAGAACCACTAAAAACAAGCGAGTGCGAAAACAAGATTCAGAACGTGCAAAACTTTTTGCCAGCAGACAAAGGATATAACTTACAGAAAAGCAAGAATTCCTGGCTGGCCGGCGTTGAATCAAACCCTGACACCAGAGACATCGCAGAAGAAATGTCTAAAGCATTGTTTGGAGGACAAAACAGAATAACTCAAAACGCTGCCACAAACAAGATTACAGTTGACAGAGAAGAATTTAACGGAATAGTAAAATTAACTTTAATTAATGAAACAGGAAAATACAAGAATGTCAGGGCAAGCGTTAACAATTCAATGGAAGAAAAAACCAGAGCAATCAAAGCAGGAGAAGCAATAAGCTCTCTAATAAACCAGAGCGCTAACCTACAAGCCTGCATTGCAAGCGATGAAAGTTACTTAATTATTCAGTCAACTGAACCAGCAGCAAAAGACTATTCAATCAGCGGCTGCACTAGCCTGCCAGTAAGTTTAAGCGAGAACTGCTGTGAATTCAAAGTCAAAAGTAATGTTCCAGACACAATTAGTTTTAACTTAATGGAAAAAACTCTTGACGGAATAAGTGAAATGAAATTAAAAGAAAAAGACTCATTTAAAGAAATTAGTTTAGACACTGACACTTTTGAATTAACTGCAGACACAGATAAATCATTCTTGTTTTGTGCTACAGCAAACGAAAAAACAGACTTAGTTTTAGGCAAAAAAGCAACCATTATAGTTGAAAGCAAACAAAACATTGAAGGCTTTATAAGCCAAAGACACACAAACCATGAAATAAGCTTCCAGTTATGCGGAATAACTCCAACCCAAGCATTAAACGAAATTCAAAGAAAAGAAAACGGAGCATTCTATACAACCTTAAACTGGGACAACAAATACTATTCAAAAAACGCTATAAGCATCTGCGAAGCAGAATCAAAGTTAAGCCATAAAGACTTCCAAAACAAGTACTTGATTAGTTCCTGCACTCAACAACCAATGGGAGTAAGTTATTACGCTAAATCAACAGTGAATAAATATAAATCTGCTTTGGCTTTTGCTGGAGCTTGCGCGGTAAGTTCAGCAGTCTGTAACGGAGTTTTAAAAGTTGGAATCGGAATGCTTCCAGGAGTTTTAATGGACTGCCTGCCAACAACCGCTCTAGCATTATACCAGACAGCCATGGACGTGCCAGAAGAAATCAGAGACAATGACCCAGTAGCATGGGTTGTTACTGGAGCAGTTGACGGTTTCAGTGTTTTATGGAATGGAGGATTGCAAGGAGTTGGAGCATTAACTGGAGCAGGCAGGAATGCATGGAATTCAACTGCAGGCGACTCAATTGGCATGATTTCAGAAGATTTAGGAATCATTGATTACCTGACAATAGAAAAACCTGAAATGAATCCAAAAAACGTTGCATTAGCTGCAGGCGGAGGACTACTAGCAGGCAAAGTAGCACAATCAGCTAAAAGCACTCTTTCAAGCATGGGAAAAGCTGTAGCAGGAGCAGGTGCTGGAGCAGCTGCAGCAACTGCTGCCACTGGAGGAACTCCACCACCAAGCCCAGCAGTAGACATAGCAAAAGTCTCTGAAGACCAAGTTACAGCTTTAAAGAATTCAGCAGAAAAATTTAATTCAAAAGCATTCAAACTAACTTCAATACAAAACCCTGCAGATATTTTTGCTGAAAGAGCAGCTGATGGAAGTTGGAAGTTAACTGGTGCAGGCGGAGCTCCAAGTACTTTGGCTTCGAATGAACAACTAACAATAATTAATGAATTAAAAGACATGGAACACGTTAAAGGCCAATCAGGAGCAATAGGAAACCAGAGAATGGTTCAATTACTGCAAGAAGAAAAAAACCTTGTAAAACAACAAGCTTCAGGCTTGGCTGGTTCAATGGAAACACTTGAAAAAGACGCAGGAATAAGCAAGAAAGCAAGAAAGACAGCTAAAGCAGTAAGCGAAGCAAGCAAAAGAATTGGAGGAGAATTATCACACAGTACTTATGATGTACTGCAAGGAACTCCTGGAATTAGATCCCCTAACCCAGGAGGCCTGCCTGGACATATTCAAGCAGAATTAAGTACAATGGAAAACAGTGTTAAAAGCTCAAGGTTTGTTAAAGGAGTTAAAACTGCTACAACCAGCACTAAAGTTGGTTTTCTTTCAAAATTAAAAAGTGTTCCAGGCAGTATTGCCAAAAAAACTGCTTCAGGAATCGGAGCAGTAGCTGGAGCAGGAAAAGTTTTACTGAAAGCAGGAATTTGTGCTGGACTAGCAAACGCTGCAGGTTATGGTGCATGGAAATACACTTACAATACAGAACAACCAGAAAACGGAATCAGAGTTAATGCTGACAGCTTACAAAACGAGGGATTTGTAAAACACTCAACTTACAAGTTTGACTTAAGAAAAATTGACAGCCAGTATTCATTATTAATAACTAAAGTCAGAAACCCTGACGAAATAGACAACACTAAAAGAATAGACAACTGCGTCAGCAGTGTAATGCAAAAACAAACAGGAGAAAACCAAACAACACCAGAAACAACTACAGCCATCGGAAAACAAAACCTAACAATCAACGGGGTAACAAAAACTTTACAAGAATGGATTAAAATTTACTATGAAAAAAACAAGAATGACACTGGAAGAAAAAACGCAGTAGAAAAATACGATGCAATCTTAAGAAAAGTTGCAGAAAAACACCCAAACATAGACATTGAATTATTAAAAGCAATCATGGCACGCGAAGCAGGATATGATTCAAAAACTCAAAGCTTAAATGAAAAAGCAAGAGGAAGTTCAGGAGAATACGGTTTAATGCAAGTAATGCCAACTCACTGGTGTAATACAAACTTTCCAACAGTATCAAACTACATAAACAAAGACGGAGGTTGTATCCCTGAAAGTGACAGGTTTGATGTTGAAACAAACATTAGTCTTGCAGCAGACTTAATTCAAGACAACCTTAATTTAACAAAAATTAATGTCTGCCCTGAAGACGAACGCTATGCATTACTTGCAACAGCATACAATGGCGGAGCAAGCAAAGTAGAAGACTGCTTGGTTGCTTCAAACGCTGCACCAATAACCAAAGAATACGTTCCAAACGTGATGGCATGGTATGAAATATTCAAGGAAGCTTGAAAATGAACTGCAAAGGTTTCACTTTATTCACTGCCTTAATTTCATTTATTTTAATTGGCTTGACAGCCTTACTAGTAACAACCATGATTGGAACAGAAAACAGTCAAGTAGATATTTTATTAGACTTACAAGAACAAAACGCAATGGTTGCAATAGCAGACTTAACTAGAGCCGACGCACTACAAATATTTAACGTTGGACTAAGAATTCAAATGCAGGACTGGATTAACCTTAACACTTTAACTCTTGACTCTGATGACTTAGAACAAGAATGGGATGAAATGGTAACTGGATTTGGAAAACAATACTTTGGAATTGATACAGATTCAAAAAAGAATCCTTACGCGCACTATGTTGCAAGCTGGCTTTCAAACACTTTAAACAACAAAATTTACTACAAGCACTTTGAAATAACTTACACTCAAACAGACGAAAGCAGTTTAGAAAACTCATTAATAAAAGTTATTGATAAAACTACAGACATTATTCAAGTCGTTGACTGTGAGGAAGGTAAGCCGTCAACTTGTGTTGGAACCTTTTACTTTAACTTAGATTTTGGTCAGATAGATGACGCAACTTACGAGAAACTTCCAAAAATCAGAGTCAAGAATTTGTTGACTGGCAGAGTAATAGAAGAACCAGTTTTGCCAAAAGGACAATTCCGTGTTTTTGTTCCAATAAGATTATTTAAAGCAATTTCCCTAGC
>JBDRCV010000026.1:0-3117 GCA_043821385.1 archaeon
TCCTTCAACTATTACTTCGCCTTTACCAATTTCTAATGGTTTTAATTCAGTTAATTCTACTCCAAAACCACTTCCGCGAGGATATCTTACAGCTATTGGTCCTTTATCATAATCTGCCATGGTTTTAATCATTAACCTTAATTCATTCTCATCTTTTGGAGCCATTACCACCAAGTTAGGTAAACACCTTAAATAAGTTAAATCAAATACTCCGTGATGTGTCTCCCCATCATCCCCTACAACTCCTCCTCTGTCAATACAAATTCTTACCGGCAGGTTCTGCATACAAACATCAATCACTATTTGGTCAAAAGCTCTTTGAAGAAAAGTAGAGTAAATAGCAGTAAAAGGCTTTAAGCCAGAGATTGCTAAACCAGCACTAAAAGTTACTGCATGCTGTTCTGCTATTCCTACATCATAAAATCTTTCAGGTAATTTTTTTGCAAAAAAATGCAAGCCTGTTCCTTTAGGCATTGCCGCAGTAATAGCAATAATTTTTTCATCTTTTTCAGCTAACTCTAACAAGGTTTTACCAAAAAAATTACTGTAAGAGTCAACTCCTGCTTTTTTAGTGCTTTGCCCGTTTTCTGGGTGAAATGCTCCAACTCCGTGAAAGCTTTCAGGAACATTTTCTGCCGGAGCATAACCTTTACCTTTAACTGTTACCACGTGAATTAATTTTGGCCCATGAATTTTTTTTGCAGTGTGAAAAACTTCAATTAATTCTTTTAAGTCATGCCCGTCAATTGGCCCAAGGTAAGTAAAGCCTAAGTTTTCAAAAATTGTTGCAAGATTTCTTCTTGGTTTGTCTGCAGTTGACACGCTTGAAAGTCTTTTCAAGTGCTCACTCATTGCTCCAACGTTTGCAGAAATACTCATTTTATTATCATTTAATACAACAATCAAGTCAGTTTTATTGTAACCAACATTATTTAATCCTTCAAAAGCTAAACCACCAGTTAACGCTCCATCACCAATTACTGCCAGAACCTGAAAATCTTCTTTTTTCAAGTCTCTTGCTTCAGCTATTCCTAAAGCCGCAGAAACCGAAGTTGAAGTATGACCAGTGTTAAACGCGTCATGCTCTGATTCCTGAAACTTTGGAAACCCAGCCAAACCCTTATATTGTCTTAAAGTCCCGAATCTTTCTTTTCTTCCAGTCAACAATTTATGAGTATAACTTTGGTGTCCTACATCCCACACTATCCTGTCTTTAGGAGAGTCAAAACAATAATGCATTGCAATAGTTAACTCTACCACACCTAAACTTGGAGCTAAATGGCCCCCAGTTTTTGAAACAGTGTCAATTATTTCTTTTCTTGTTTCTACAGCTAATTTTTTTAATTCATCTAACTTTAAATCATTCAAGTCTGCTGGAGAATTAATTTTTTCTAAAACCATTTTAACCACCATTATTTTTTATTTTTCTCACGGAACAATTTCAATTTTCAGGTTTTCTCCTTTCTCCATTGACTTTAAAGCAGTAACAACTTTGTTTAAAGGCATTTTATCTGTTATGATTGAATCAATTACATGTCTTTTTGTTCCAATTAACATTAACGCTTTTTCAATTAAGTAAGGAGTATGATGAAAGACTCCTTTAACAGTTATTTCAGAGTAATGCATTAAACCAGTATCAAGTTTTGCCACCGTGTTTTTTGGGCAACCACCAAAAGCAGTAACCAAGCCTCCTTTTCTAACTAAATTCATTGCAGTTTCCCATGTTTCAGGCAATCCAACTGCTTCAATTACAACGTCTGCTCCTTGACCAGTTATTTCAAAAACTTTTTTTACTACTTCCTCGCCTTTGCCTTTAATTACTGCCATGGCTCCACCTTTTCTCGCTAATTCCAATCTTTTTTCATGCAAATCCACTACAATAACTTTTGCTCCTTTAAAACTTGCAACCTGAACAAACATTTGTCCAATTGGCCCTGCACCAATTATTACAACAAAATCATTTAACTTAATGTTTGATTCTTTTACTCCATGCAAAACACAAGCTAAAGGTTCAACTAAAGCTGCTTCCTTAAAAGAAACTTGTTCTGGAATTATCAAAAGGTTTTGTTTTACTATTCTTTCAGGAATAACAACAAATTCAGAGTAAGCTCCATTCAAATAAATTAAATTCTCACACAAGCTTTGCTTATTACTCTTACAGTAAAAGCATTCATTACAAGGCGCACTGTTTGCGGCAACAACTTTGTCCCCAACCTTAAAACCATTGTTAACATTTCTTCCAACTTTCTTTATTATTCCTGAAAACTCGTGGCCAAAAACTGCTGGAGGTTTAATCATGGTTGCATGATAACCTCTCTTAAAAACTTTTAAGTCAGTGCCGCAAGTTAAAGCACTCTTAACTTTAACTAAAACTTCATTTTCATTAATTTCTGGAACTGGTTTTTCTTCCAGCCTGACATCTTCTTTTCCATAAAGTACTGCTGCTTTCAATTAACCACCAACCTTAAGCAAAATCTTATAAGTATCATGTTTTGGATTTCTTGAAAGCGTTACTGCTTTCATTAAGTCTTTTAACTCAAACTCGTTAGACAATAAACTCTTTAAAGGAATTTTTTCTTTAAACACTAAATTATTAACTGTTTCCTGTAATTTTGCTGAAGAAGAATAACTTCCAAGCAAAGTAATTTCTTTACTGTAAACAATGTTTGGGTCAAGTGAAAGTTTTTCATTGTTTTCAACTTCCGCAAAAAACAATACTTTTCCTCCCCTTCTTGTTAAACCAATTGCCTGCTCTATTGCCTTAACACTGCCTACTGCAACAATTACTTTATCAAAACCAATGCCATTAGTTAAAGCATTAACTTTTTCTTTCAATTCTTTGTCTCCAGCATTTAAAGTGTGTTCAACTCCAAATTCCTTTGACTTCAAAAGCCTTTCACTAATTAAATCAAATCCAGTGACTGTTGCCCCATTCATTGACGCTAACTTTCCTAAAATTAACCCAATTTGTCCTTGCCCTAAAATTGCTACTTTGTCACCAAACTTCAAGTCAAGTTTTATTATTCCTGCAAGACAACAATTAACTGGTTCAACCATTGTCGCAAGCTTAAAATCAACGTTTTCAGGAATCTTAAACAACCCGTTTTCAACAACATG
>JBDRCV010000027.1:0-2549 GCA_043821385.1 archaeon
TCTCTGGCAGTAATAACACTCAAACTCTGAAAATTCAACTATTGTAACTTTAGCGTTTTCTGGCCCGATAAAAGCGTCATCGTCTGCCAAGTTTAAGTCATTAACCCACCATTTTAAACTAGAATCAGGGTCGGCGTTAACGCTTAAAGAAAAAAACAAGATTAAACACAATAAAATTATTTTGGTTTTTAGCATTGTTTCTCTTAAAAGAAAATGGTTAAAAGTAATTTAAAATGCTTTTGTTTTACTTTTCCAGAAACCAGTCATTTAACGAAATCAAGTTAGTTAAACCATGGTCTTTGACTTTAATGAATTCTTTTACTTGAAGGCTTTTAATAGTGCGGGATAAAGTGCTTTTAGGTAATCCTGTTAAAACAAGTAACTTTCTTTGAGTTAAAGCCTTGTTTGCAAACAATTCTTTAACAATTAATTCTTCGTTAACACTTAACGTTTTCATTAAGTCTTTTTGTGTTTGATTTAACCCTAGTTCATCTTTTAATGCTTCTATTTCAACTTTTTTTGCAAGCCTCTTAAACTGTGTTCTTTCAAGCTTTTTAATAACAACAACTGAAATAAACCCAATAACAAGTAAAACCAAGGCAAGAACTGCAACAAAAAGTAAGATAGAGTAATTGTTTTTTTCTGGAGGAATTATTCCAAAAAAGTACTCTGCCTTAAATTCAGAGTAGTCTTTTAATGTTTCTTTAGTCCAGTCAATTCTGATTTTTTCTCCGTCAGAGTAAACTATTCCTTGAGGAGAATAGTTTGTAAGATTAGTATTAGGAGGCAGAGATAAAGTAAGAGTTTTTTCTATTACTGGTTCAAGAATAAAACTGAATTCCAGAAGCCAGGTTTCACTGTCTTTTGAAGTCAAAGAATCAGAGTAATAATTAACACTAAAACTATAACTTTCATCCAGAACTCTGGGAACAACAGTTAAAGAATCGTTTTCTAACTGGAATTCCATGTCTCCAACAGAATCAAAAACAATCAAGTTTTCAGGATTAAAAACCTTCAAGTTAATTTCAGTTAATTCAGTGGAGTCAATTAAAAACAATTCTTTTACAATTGCTCCGCCTTTATCATTCAAAGTAATTGAAACATCAACACTTGAGTCAAGGGCTTGCACGCTAAAAGAAAACAAAAGCAAAAAAACTAAAATTAAGGTTTTTTTCATGACAATTAAAATAGTTAAAAGTAGTTTAAAAAAGTATGGATTTCAAAAAAGAAAAAAAGAAATGGCTGAAATTCAACCATTTACTTTAAGTTAGTAGACTTCAACGAAAGCCTTTTCGTTTAAAGTACACCAAGTTCCTTTCTCAAAGAATCCTTTAACTGTAACAAAAACATAACCTGAATTGTTTGCGTCAAAAGTTTCTCCAAGCAAGTTTAAGTCAACAGAACTTCCAGCTAAAACATTTAAGTCTTCAAACTTTAAGTCAAGTGAACCTAAAAAGTTAGAGTCAGCAGTAACATTGTAATCATCAACATAAAACCCTTGTTTTGAATGATTGTTTGACAGTGTTCCAAACAATACTTCAAAGTTTTGGTTAGCTGAAAGGTTTAAATTATTTAAAGCTAAATCTAACTTTAGACAAGGATTAAATGGAGTCCTGTTATTGTCAGTTACACTATTAATGTCTGTTACAATAGAACTGCTTTTTTGGTTTGAATTGAAGGCATTAACTGTTACTAAAAGCAAAGCTAAAGCCAAAAACACTATTAAGATTTTCTTCATATATCTCCCTCCGAGAAAAATTAAGCCTTTACGGCTTGTAAGAAACTCCCGCTGGAACAGTTAATAAGGGTTTTATGGAACAAGATGGGACACGCCGAAGTGATTCGGCGACAATGTAGTGCCGTCTTCGACGGCACAGGTACCAGAAGATATTCGACAGCATAAAGACATTCGTGCACAATGTTAAAGCCGCTTAGCGGCGTGCTTTGTAATTATTTTAGAATAGTCTTTGACTTCTTGAAAGGCAAACCTAACTTTCCACTAAATTCAAGTACTTTCTCTCTATGCAAAGCGTTAGTTCCCTTCCAGTCAATTACAACTAGTTCAGGCTTAACTGTTGAAGCATTAACTGCTTTCTCAAAGCCTTCAAAGTCAAGTTTCTCAATAACCATTTTAGACATAATGTGAGATAAAGCAATATTACTATTTGCCTCTACTTTCGTCAACTCATGGCAGTAATGCAAGCCACCGCAACCCAAAGCCACTGGAAAACTTGAAGAATCAAAGTTTCTTTCCTTAATAGTCTTAACAATGGTTTCAGCTATAATCTCACAAGCTTTCTCATTACTCCATTCTTTTATAGTTGAACCAATTTCAATGAAAACAGTTGGTTTTGAAAGAAATGGGCCGTGGTGGGTTTGTTCTAAGATGACTGGAAAAGCAAAGTTTTCTTTTTCAACTATTGAGTTCAAGTTAAGAAAGAGTTCTTTTTGAAAGAAAGGATTACACTTAACTAACTCAAAGTCTTTTCCTCCAAGTTCAGCTTTAGAAAAATTGCCTATTGGGTGAATTGTTAAACATTCGTTTGATG
>JBDRCV010000028.1:0-11946 GCA_043821385.1 archaeon
TTCTCCGTTAAAAGCGGCTTCAAGCAAGTGTTTTACTGTTTGTTCGAATGCGGCTCTTGCAAAAGGACTGCTTTTTTCTCCAGTTATTCCTGTTCTGACAATTCCTTTTATTTCTCCGCTGAAAGTCATTGCGTCAGCTAATAGCATTATGTGTCTTACGTCAACTGGAATGTCGTTATCATCTAATTCGCCTTTAATTTCTTTAACTATTGATTGTCTTGCGGCTTCAATGCCTAAAACTTTTAGTACTTCTTGCGGGTCGTTTGTTGTAGTTCTGGCAAAGTCTACTTCCTCTAACTTGTAAATTGATTTAAAGTTGCTTCCACGAGTTTTGATTGCATACTCGTGTCCTTCTTTTACTACAATTGATTTTTCTATTCCTTTTACTCCAAGTAATCTGATTGCCTTAATTTTTGCTATAACTTTTCTGATTTTTAACAATGGAGTTTTATCAAAGTCCAGAATTAAGTTAAATTCTTTTTTTCTTGGCTTGACTTTAATTGTCTTGTCAATTTTTTCACTTATTTCTTCAACTGTTAATTTTTTTTCTTTTAATGATTTTGCATCTAATTCAATTATAACTTTTCTTGTAACAAAATCTTCTTTTACTTTCATTATGTCTTCTAGTCTAGTGTCTTCTAAACTGTAAGCGTAATCGTTTACTTTTTTTTCATCTTTGCTGAATTCTGGTTTTAAGTAAATAGTCATTTGCGGGTAACGCGCTTTGCTTCTAGCGTCAACTAGTTCTTCAATTCTTTTAATTCCTGAACCAACTGAAACTTCTGCGGCTCCAGCATAGTGTTTTGTTCTAAGAGTTAACTGGGTGCCGGGCTCTCCTAAACTTTGAGCTGCAATTATTCCAACTGCTTCTCCTGCTTCAACTCTTAAATATTCTTTGCCTTTCATTTAAACACCTTTTTCTTTAATTTTGTTTTGAGGAAATACTCCGTCTTCACCGTAAAGGAATTGAATTATTTCATTGCTTGCAGTTCTAGCACTTAAATCGTTTTCAACTACTACGTCTTTTAAGGCGTTTGCAAGCCGTCTGTAAAGGTAACCTGAAACTTTTGTTGCAACTCCAGTGTCAACTTCTCCTTGGCGGCCACCCATTGCGTGCAAAAAGTACTCGTTTGCCTTTAATCCTTCAAGAAAACTTGATTCTGCAAACCCTCCAGCCATAACTCCAACGTCGCCTTTCTCATATAATGTAATTAAACGGTTTCTAAAACCTCTTTTTGGTCTTCCTTCCCTGACAGTTATCTGACCCCATAAACCCATCATGTTTGTTAAATTACTTGCTTTTCCTCTTGAACCACTTAAAACCAGTACCATGGTACCGTTATTAGGGTTGTCTGAAATGCTTTTAGGCAGTTTTTCTGCCAAAATTTCTCTTTCAACAGTGTCTTTAATTTTTTGACCTAAACGCATTATCTCGATTTCAAATGACTCATTTAAAGTTTTTCCTGGAAGTAATGGTAAAGAACCCTTGTTAAACTTTTTAACTATTTCATATGATCTTGATAGTTCTTCGTTCATTGCTTTTTGTTTTGCTTTTTTAACGTTCTTGCTTTGCCTGTACTCTCTTAAGCCAATGCTTAAACCTTTTTGAGTTAAAATTTCTGTTATAATCTTGTTTATTTTGTCATAAAATTCTGTTATCTTGCCATCACCGTATTTAGCTAGAGCGTTAATTAGTTTTCCGTTAACTTCACCTAAAGCTACGACATCAATTACTCCTGAAACAAGTTTTCCGTCCTTTATTTTAGTGTATCCTTCAAAAGGACACTTTTCTTTAGTGCAGTCCTTGCACTTATAAATTGGTTTTGCAATTCTGCAAGTCTTGTTAGTAAACTCTAAATTCAAGTCTTTTGGCAGTAATTGGCTGAAAATTAGTTTGCCGGAATACCTTTCATTAGGCAAGTCTGGTTTTGGTAACTCGCTGTAATTCATTTCGTAAAAGAATTTCATTGCCTGTTTTTTGTTTAATTTTGTTGACTTGTGTGTCAGCATGTAAGGCCCTGAAACTCCGTCTTCTGCTAAAACAATTAATGGCCCGCCGTGTCTTGGAGAAAAAATATGTTTTTCAACAAACAATAATTGTTTTGCTTCAGCTTTACCTTCCTCTGACTGTGGAACGTGCATGTTCATTTCATCTCCATCAAAGTCAGCGTTGTATGGAGCACAAACGGTTGGATTTAATCTAAAAGTTTGGCCTGGCATTACTCTGACTTTGTGTGCCAATACACTCATTCTATGCAAACTTGGCTGTCGGTTAAACATTACAATGTCACCGTTTTCAAGTTTTCTTTCAATAGTAAACCCTGGTTCTAATTCTTCTATTACTTCAGTTTTGTTTAATTCTCCGACTTTTTTTCTCATTCCAGTCGGTCTGATAATGTATTCAACGTCGTCAGTGTTTTCAATTAACTTTTTCATTTTTTCTAGATTCCATTCAGTTACTTTTTCTGGAACAGTTAACACTTTTGCAACTTTTTCAGGCACTCCTAATTCATTGATTGAAATAAATGGGTCTGGGGTAATAGTTGAACGAGCTGCAGCATTAACTCTTTTTCCAATCAAGTTATTTCTAAACCTGCCTTTTTTTCCTTTAAGCCTTTGAACTATGGTTCTTAAAGCTCTGCCGCTTCTGTGTTTTGCTGGCGGTACTCCTGCAGTATTATTGTCAAAATAAGTTGTAACATGGTATTGCAGTAAGTCCCATAAGTCTTCAATTATTAGTTGTGGAGCGCCTGCATTAATGTTGTCTTTTAGTCTTAAATTAATTCTGATAATGTCAACCAGTTTGTGAGTTAAATCATCTTCTGACCGGATTCCTGAATCAAGAGTAATACTTGCACGAATTGTTATTGGAGGAATTTGCAGTACTGTTAAAACAAACCACTCCGGCCTTAATCTTTCAGTATTATACCCGTACAAGAATAAGTCTTTGTCTGGAATTTTTTCTAACCAGTCCCTGATTTGTGCAGGGTAAATTCTTTCCTTGTCAACAAAAAAGTTTGTGGGCTTGTCAACCATTACTTCAGCTCTTACTGCATTACAGTGAGGGCATTTCTTTATTTTCTTAGTTTTAAGTATTATTGCTTTAGTTAAATTATTGTTTCTTTTACTTGTTAAAGCCAGGGTTGTTAATTCTTTAATTTTTTCTTCTGGTAACAAAATTCTACCGCAGTCACTGCAGGTTGTCTGTAACAAGTCTTCAATTTTTTTTGAAAACTGTGCATGCATTACTGGCCTAGTTAATTCTAGTACTCCAAAGTGTCCCGGGCAAGACTTCATTTTTTGACCGCAGCTCTTACACCTTAAACCTGGATTAATGACTCCTAAGTGTGGGTCCATTAAACCGCTTTCTAAAGGGTAACCGTCTTTATCGTAAGTGTCTGGTGTAGTAATATTTATAGCACTCATGTTTCTTATCTGGTCAGGGCTCAAAACCCCAAATTCTATGCCTTTAATTTTTTTAACTAACACTTTCTTCACCTACACTTTGTCTCCAATATTGATTTTAGGGTAAATTCCTAAAGCCTTTAATTCATCTAACAGTAACTTGAAACTATAACTCATTTCAACCGGGTAAACGTTTGAATTCTTGCAGATAGTACAATACCTTTTATGCCTTATTTGGTCGTTTACTGCAATCATTCCACATTTTTCGCAGACTAATTCAATTGTTTTATCAGAGTCTTCAATAAACTTTTCTTGTAACAACATTGCACTACCATGCCCGACTAGTGTTTCTGCTTCCATTTCACCAAACCTTAAACCGCCTTCTTTTTCTTTTCCTTCAGTTGGCTGTCTTGTAAGAATTTGCACTGGTCCTCGCGAACGAGCTTGAACGTTATGTGAAACTAACTTGTTTAACCGGCGGTAAGCAATTACTCCTGAAAAAATTGTTCCTTCAATTCTTTCACCGTTTGTGCCGTCATAAAACACTTCTTCTCCGTCACTTCTAAAGCCTCTTTCTTTTAACATTACTCCTAGTTCTTCTTCTGGCACTTCATTAAATGGTGTACCGTCAATTTCTTTTGCTTTTAATGCTCCGGCTTTACCTGCAAGCATTTCCATTAAGTGACCTAAAGCCATTCTTGAAGGAATAGCGTGAGGATTCAAAATAATGTCTGGTTTTAATCCTGTAACAGTGAAAGGCATGTCTTCTTCTGGCAGTATTGCTCCAACAACTCCTTTTTGTCCGTGTTTTGAAGCAAACTTGTCTCCTTCTTCTGGAATCATTTCAGTTCTAACCTTAATTTTTGCTAGTTTTATTCCGTCACTGCTTTCAGTTACAATTACTTTATCTATTTTTCCTGGTTTTCCTTTTCTTGGAGTAACTGAACTTTCTCTTCTTTTCTCTTTTAATACTCCAAACTCGTTTATTTCTTCTAAAAATCTTGGAGGACTAGTTCTGCCAATTAACACGCTTCTGTCTTCAACTTTTGTCTCTAATTCAACTAAACCGTCTTCGCCTAAGTGCTTGTAAGCTCCTTCGCCTAGAAAGCCAGTGACTTCTTCGTCTGGAATAACAAACTTGTCTGTTTGGCCGCCGGGATAACGGTTTTCTTCTGCTTGATAAGTTCGGAAATAAGTGTGTCTTGCCAGCGCTCTGTCAATTGAACCACGGTTTAAAATTATTGCATCTTGCTGGCTAAACCCCTGCAAAGGAAGTACTGCCATTACCAGATTTTGAATCATTGGACGCTTGTTAGTTTCAAGCAAGTCCATGGTTTGAGTTCTAACAATTTCTTTTTCAGGATAATAAAGTAAGTATGATTCTGTGTCAGTTCTAAAATTATAATTGCTTGCAGGAATTCCAATTGCTTGCTTAGCACTTTTTGCTCCATGCAGGCTTCTTGTAGCCAAATTATGTGAAAGGTATGGAGTCATTGAAACGACAACACTCAATAAACCTGAACCATCAATTTCTAAGTGAGAGTGTTTGGCTGTTAATTCTTCTTCAGTTAAAGAAATTAAAGCGTTTTCTTCTTCCTCTGAATCCAGGAACTCAATAAAACCTTTAGCAACCAAGTCATTCCATAACAACTTTTTTTCTACAACTTGCTTTATAACGTCATTAGTAATCTTGCTTTTACCTTTTTCAACTACAATTAAAGGCCTTTGCACTCTGCCGGCATCAGAGTTAATGTAAATTTCTTTAGTCATTGCATGAAATGCAACGTTTACTTGTGGGTCAATTAAACCACTTCTTCTTTTTTTAACTAGTTCTTCAGCTAGCTTTTCGGGGTCATTGTGAAAACCAATTAACCTTCCATTAATGTAAACTTTTCCTGGCTTCATTTAATCACTTTATTTTTACTTCCATTCCTTTCAAAATCTTTTCAACTGGCTCTTCATTTGAGTCATTAGTAATGCGTGCCATTAAAGCAAGATTTTTTACTAACCCACATTGTGGTCCGTCAGGAGTTTCAATTCCACAAAGCCTTCCCCAATGCGTGCCGTGAACATCTCTTGCCTCATACAATTCTCTGTTCTTGTCTAACGGGCTTTTAACTTTTCTAATGTCAGTTAATGCTCCTAAATAATTTGCTCTTTCCATGTACTTGCTTACTCCCATCGAACGACCCATCCAATTACCTGTAGACATTGCAAACCTGATTCTTTCACTTATAGCTCCCGGCCGGACAATAGTGTTAATGTTTAATTTTCTTCTTCTAGTAATAGTTCTGTCAATTTGGAATTTTAAGTCTTTAACAAAGTACTTGAAAGCATACCTAAACAAGTGTTCCATTAGTTTTCCACTTAACTCTAGTCTCTTGTTAGCGTAATGGTCTTTGTCTGCTTCAGTTCTCAAACCATAAGCTTTCTCTATTGCTTTAGCTGCCATCATAACCAAATAGTGTGCTTTAGTTAACCTGTCTTCAGGTGTTTGGCCAATATGAGGCAGTAAGAATGAGTCAATTACTTCTTGTGCCCGCCTTAACCTGTAGTCAATTACTTGTCCGGGAGCAACAAATTTGCCAATCTTGTCTAAAGCTTCCTTTTCATTTGCAACCAAAATATTTTCAATATTTAACAAGACATCGTTTTGAACTTCTTTATCGTCAGGAAAAGCTGCAATAATTTGCTGGTCTTTCTTTAAACCCAAAGCTTTCAATAAAATAAACAACTTTAATTTTCTTGGTGACGCAGGAAACGTTGCCTCTAGCACTCCGTCAGCAGTTCTGGTAATTTTAACTCTGCCTTTAAATGCTCCTTTAGTTGAAATTACTTCTGCTGCAATCTTGTTTTGTGCTTGCTCTGAAACTAACACTCGGTCACTTGCTAAAACTTCTTGAGTCATTAAGGTTTTCTCTGAACCATTAATAATAAAGTAAGAACCAAAATCTAATGGGTCTTCACCCATTTCAATTAATTCTTCATCACTTTTACCTTTTAACCAGCACAAATCACTTTTAAGCATTATTGGCAAGTCACCAATATAAGTTTTCTTTTGGTCTTGTTCTACTCCGCGCCTGTACAATTTCATGGTCAAATAAATTGGCCCGGCGTAAGTCCTGTTTCTTGTTCTGGCTTCCATTGGAAAAAAATTAGTTCTAGGAGAACCGTCAGCTTCAATTATTCTTGGTTTTAAAATCTCGATTTTAGTTAACTCAATTTTAACTTCTTCAATTTTAGAGGAAATAAACTTGTTTTCTTCAATGATTTCATCTATTTTTTCTTCAATAAACTGGTTAAAAGAATCAATTTCTTGTTTAACAAAATTATGCTCTCGGTAAAAAGCGTCAATTAATGCAAGGTTTTTATTTCTCATAATATAACCCTATAATAATAATTTTCGTGTGAAGCAAAACCTTTTCTTGTAAACCTTATTATTTCTCCTGGTTTTCCATCTAAATCGCTTACAACTGGGTCACTTTTAAGAATTTGAGGAAGCAAGTCAAGGTTAGTTCCAAACTTTGTAATTAGTGCTTCAGTTTCTTCTTTGGTTAAAAGAACTCTTTCAGGAAGCAAAAAATGCTCTAAAACAATTTTTTTAACGCTTTTAACTTCTTTTTTCGTGACTGCTTTTTTTACCATGCAACCAATCCCACAACTCACGGCAAGCAATGCATTCTAATGGCTTTAAACAACAATTTTATGTTTAAATACATTTTTTTTGTTTCATTTCCCCAGAAAAACCAATAAAAAAGCGCTTACCTAAAAAGAATTCTAACAAAAAAATTCTGCTAGTATTATTTTAAGATAGCGAAACGAATTTAAAGCTAACGTGAGAAAACAAGAATTCAGCCAGCTTTAAAGCTTTATTCCTTGTTTTTTTAGAACGTAAACGAGTCAGGAAGCAAACTTTTTCGCTTTTTCACTCAAACAATTAGCTTGTTTCATGCAATCAAAGTTCTGCTTCTTTTTTAAACATTTTGTGTTTCTCTTATTTATCTTGATTGAATTGTTGTGGTGTGTGATGAAAGAAAAAATAGTTGTTTTTGACAAAAAATCTAAAAAACAAGTCATAGAAGCTTTCAACAAAGAAACAGATAGTGAGGGTTTTATAGTTGAAAGAGGTTCCAGTGAAAGAGTTCTAACAAGTAATGGAGAAGAAGTTAAATTCTCTGATTTTGCTGGTTTGAAAAAAGGCTCAGAAATTTTCATTAAATCTCAAATAACTTCACTGCTTGAGTTTGCACACAAAGAAAAATAAATTAAGTTGTTGGGAGACATCATGGGCTCACTTAAAGACTTGTTTAAGTTATTATCTAACTTACTGCAAATTAAATTACCTAAAAACTTTCAATTACATTTCAATATGTCTATTGCCAACAAAGTTGAAATTAATAATAATGTAGTTAACTTGAATTTCAAGAAATTCAATTCAAAAGAACTAAGTGAAATTAGAAACTTGTTAAGAAAACTTTTAGAAAACAATTATCTTATTATCGAAGAAACTGCTAAAAACACGTTAGAGGATATTTACAACAAAAAAAGCCGTTTTATCAAAATTGCTTTTTTTAGAGAATTGTTATTGCCTGAAGATTTTAATGCTTTAGAGGCTTCAGTTTATATTCAATCATTGTTTGAAGAAGGAAAAGAAATCAGGAATTTCAAAAAAGATCTTATAATAAAATATGGAGAAAGAGGTAACACAATATGCAAAATTTACTCTGCTGGTTATTTTGAATCTTTAATAATGCCCCTTTGCATTCAAATGAAGTCTGAGGAAACCTTTTCTTTAGAAAGATTCAGACTTGTTTTTGATAAACTTTTAAGAGAATTCCCTTTAGCTGTCTTTGTAAACCAACATATGAACACTAAAGATATTTTGGAAAAAGTTGAGATAAAGATTGCTAAAAACAGGAAATATGGGATTCATCAATTAAATATTCATGGAATTGGCAAAACCAATTGTAACAATATTTCAAAAGCATTAGAAATCATCATAAAAGACAAATCATTAAAAATTAAAGAAAGATTAGAAAAAGAAAACATTATATTAGTCATAATTGAATTATCCTAACTAGTTTTTTTCTAAACAGTTGTCAGAGTTCTTTCTCGCCACATTTCTTTAACAATGCCTGCCACTCTAAGTCAATTCGCTCTTGTAGTTCTTTTAAAGTTTGCTTGTTTTCCTGCTTCATTAAGTGCTTGAATCTTTTCTGGTGTTTTAAGAATTCAGTTACTGGCAGTTTATGTTTTGGCTTGTAAGTTAACTTATGCTCTCCATTAATTACTTCATAACTTGGCCAAAAACAAGTTTGCATTGCAAGCTTTGATAACTTTACTGCTATTCCAGTGTTAATTCCCCAAAACAATACGCATGGACTTAAAACATTCAGGAAAGCAGGTCCTTTAACTTCAAAACCTTTTCTAGCCTTTTCAACTAAGTCTCCAAACGGCCAGGTTGTAGCTTGAGCAGCGTAAGGAATGTCATGGCAGGCAATTATTTCAGTCAAGTTTTTTCTGTAACTTGGTTTACCATGCCAAATTATTCCTTCAGGAGTAGTTGTAGTGCTTGTTCCATGCCTTGTAGCAGAACTTCTTTGTCCGCCAGTATTCATATAACTTTCATTATCATAACAAACGTACAAAAAGTCATGGTTTCTTTCAATTGCACCACTTAGAGCCTGTAACCCAATGTCATATGTTCCACCGTCACCAATTAAAGCAAGAAACTTTACGTCTTCTTTTATTTTCTTGTTTTTCTTTAAATGCCTGTAAGCTGTCTCCATTCCACTCATTGTCGCTCCCGAATTAGCAAAAACAGAGTGAATGTTTGGTGTAACCCAAGAAGAATGCGGGTAAGTTGCATTTACAACCACACTACAGCTAGTGCCCATTGTAATAACTACTTTATTGTTTGTGCCTGCTAGAACATGGCGAAAAATAGTTGGAAAACCACAACCACTGCAACTCTTGTGTCCTGAAACAAGAATTGATTTTTTTTCAGCAAACTCTTTCAAATTCATTACCTTACACCTACAACTATTTCTCCTTTTCTTCCTTTCAACAATAATTCAAAAATTCTTTCAGCTTGAAAAGAAAAAAAGTCTCTGCCTCCAACACCAAAAACAACGCTTAAAACATTTTTTTTCATTCCATTATCAAACAACGCATTTTTTACGTCTGAAACAATGTCTGCTTGGCAACCATAATTTAAGTTCCTGTCCAAGACTCCAATGCTTTCAGCATTCTTTAAAGCTTTAGCTAATTCTTTGAAAGGAAAAGGCCTGAACAAATTAATTTTAATTAACCCAACTTTTTTTCCTTTTTTTCTCATTTTCTCTACAACGTCTTTTACTGTGCCGGCAGTTGAACTCATTGTAACAATTACTGCTTTAGCATTTTTTGAGTAAAATTCTTCAAAATAAGGGTAATTGTGTCCAGTAATTTTGCTTAACTTTTTTCCTTCTGCCAAGTAAATTTTTCCTGCTTCTTCCATGGCTTGTTTTTCCTGCATTTTGGTTTCAAAGTAACTGTCAGCTAACTTTAAACAACCAAAAGAATAATTGTTTTTAAAGTCTAACAAGCTTTGTTTTGCTTTATACTCTCCAATAAACTTTTTAACTTTTTTGTCTTCCAGCAACTTTACTTTCACTAAGTTTCCTGAAGTCAGAAAACCGTCCTGCATTATCATTGACGGCAGTAAAACTTTTTCGTTTTCACTGACTTTTAACATTAAGAAATTGTTTTCATATACTTCTTGTGCTGTTTCACAGTAAACTTGTAACCAACCAAGGTTTTTTGCTGTCATGCTGTCAGCGTGGTCACAGTGAATGTTTGCTGGCGCAGAAATGGCGCGGTTAGCAATATTCATTATTATTGGCAGTCTGCTTCCACTAACCACTGGCAGTACTTCATACATGTATAACAAGCCTTGCGCGTCAGTTGCAGTCATTACTCTTACACCGCAAGAACTTGCTCCAGCTCCAATGCTTAAAGCAGAGTGCTCTGATTCAGCTAACACTAGTTCGCCAGTAAACTCATTGTTAACTTTAAACTTTGCAACCCACTCCATTATCTCGCTTGACGGAGTAATAGGGTAAGCAGGAAAAACTCCTGGATTAATTTGTTTGATTGCTACAGCCGCACTCTCACAACCAGTTAAAGCCATTACTTTTAATTGTTTTTTCATTCTCCCACCATTCCTACTTTTCTTGTTCTCCAAAAATTCTTTCTTGCTTTTCTGATTCTTGTTTTTTCGTTTGCAGTCATTGTTTTTGTTGGTGCAAACTTGATTCTTTCAAGGTAGTTTCTTATGTCTGCTGATTTTGGGTTTGATGGCACGTCATTGAATTTCAATAGTAATCCAACTGAGTAATCCTTGTTTGTTGTTAAAATATCTTCCAATTGCGCTTTGTTTAATCCTTTGATCAGTGAGTTTGATATTTTTTCAAATAACATTAATTGCTTTTCTCTTTCCGTGTCCTTTTTAACTTTTGGGAATAACGTATCAAATAGAGGTTCTTGTAATAATCTTGTTGTTAGAGCTCTTTCTAATTCCAGTGGTTTTGGTATATATTTTGGATTTTGATAAAACCTTGTTACTAACCTGCTAAAATAATCAAATTCTGACATGATTTGCATTGAGACAGGTATTCCTTGATTTTTTAGTTTTTTATATAATGCGAAGTGCCCTTTACCATAAAGTACTTCTACTCCTTCTTCTGGTTTCTTTTTTATGCTGTTATATTCTTTTTTAATGATTCTTATAATCATGTCATCTCTAGTTCTAATTGATTTAGCCAAAGAAGTTACATACTTGGACCCTGCTTCTTTTACCTGCTTAAGTTTGTTGTTAAGAAAATCTGATCTAGTCTGATTAAAGTTTCTATTTATCTGGCCCCCAATTGGGTCATACTGTTTTCTATGATAACGTGTAAATAACTCATTACGATTCATATCAACTTCAAAGTTTAGGCCTTGTAATTTCTCAAGAACATCTAGGGTTCTTGCTTCTTCTCCAAATCTTACAATTACTTTTCCATCTTTTATTTGCTCTAATAATTTCAAGTTACTTCTGTCACTTATATTTTGGCGCATTAAAAATTCTTTTAATTCTTTTTTTGTCATTTTAGTTGTAAAAGCAAGTAGTTTGCTAGCAACATTACTGTTTATTTTGCCATTGCCAGGAGGAACTCCTCTGGATTTTTCAACAACAATTCTGTGGTAATTTGTTGCTTGTTTATAATGCGGTTCTCCAGGTAAATGTTTATGTGCAACAAAGTGAACTCTGTTTGGTTTTCCTTTCATTCCCCCACCTTTTTCATTGTAATACATTTAACCGGGCAAACTTCAGCACAAACACCGCAGCCCTTACAAAAACCATAATCAGTGTAAGCCAGTAAACCTTTTTTTGATTTAATACAGTTTTCTGGACAGTATACAACGCAAGTCAAGCAATTAATGCATTTCTTTTTGTCTGTTATTGGAAGAAAAGTTTTCCATGTTCCAGTCTTATAATTCAAGGAACTAGTTTTACTG
>JBDRCV010000029.1:0-15243 GCA_043821385.1 archaeon
TTCGAGCTTAGCAGGCTCGCGCGTTTGACCACTCCGCCACCCCTGCATAAAGGGTTTAAAGTAAAGGAATTAGAGTTAGAAAAGGTATTAAAACTATTGGCTCTTAAACCACTTCTCATATTGTTTGTGGTTTCCAACAAAATAAATATCTTTTGTTCGTGTTTTGTCATATTGAATAAAAGCTATGCGGTTTTGTCCTACTTCTTCAACTTGATAACGAGACGAATGCAAGCCTCGAGCTTGTAAAGGTTGTTTCATTTTCTCAAATTTTTTAAGAACCTGTTTTTGGGTTTGTTTATCAAACTTTTTAAAGAATTTATCCCAACTAGGCTTAAACCCTAATTTCCAAGGCGTTAAATCCATAGAAATCACCTGTATTTAGCTAAAGCTTCCTCTTCAGACAAAAACTTGATTTTCTTTCTTTTCATTTCAGCTTCTTCTTTTTGGAGTTTTCTTTCAACTAATTCCATTTCAATATCTTTAACTAAATGATATTCTCTGTTCAAAGCAAAAACACCAAGTTTTAAGGCTTCAGTTTTAGACCTAGCTAAACCAAGATTAACAGCTTTCTCTAAAATTAATTCAGTTACACCTTCAAAAGCAAGAGTAGTCCTCATAATGCATCACCAATGCATTAATTGTGCATCAAGCAGTATTTAAACTTTTGCATTCATCAAATTTTTCTTTCAACCAAATCTTTTTCTCGCTTATTCATACTGCACAATTAAAATAAGGAGAAAATATCTTTAAAAAGAACCCCAAACTACCAATGGTTACCATTACGGTAACCTTTTTAAACCTTTTGCCTTAGGAGTTGGTTATGAACGGAGCTTTAACTAAAACAGAGTTTTCCTTGTACTCCTTGTTTTACGGCAAGTTTGGAAAACAGGAATTTGATTTGAGTAGTGTTAAATGGTTTTTTTCAAAGCAAATGTTAAAGAAAATTGTTTTTAAGTTGGTTAAAGCTGGGTGGTTGCAGAGGTTAAGGAAAGGAGTTTACAAGTGTGTTTCGCCTGAAGAAAATGTTAGAAAGTTGTTTGAACCAAGAGTTGAAAAAGTTTTAATTGACTCTGGATTAAAGTTTGCTTTTTCGAAAGCGACGGCGGCAGAAATTTGGAGTAACGGCGTTTACGTTCAAACCAGCTGGGAATACAAGCCATTTTTCATTAAAGTCTTGAAAAAGGACTTAAAGAAATGGTTAAAGTATTTGAAAAAAAACGAGTTAAGTTTCTTCACTGAAAAGCCTTCAAACATTGTCGGAGAATTTGTTGTTTTGGAAGCAGTGGAAAAATTGAAGGTTGAATACTATGATAACATGCCAGTTGAATCATTAAAGGAAACAATTAGGTTTTGTGAGAAAAACATTGACACCTTTGAATACATTTTAGGCTATTTTACAAGAAAATACAAGGTTAAAACTAGTGCAGGAAAGGAAATGATTGAAAAGGCTGGTGAAGCATTATGAGTTTAATTGAAAGAGAAAAACAGGTTTTCCTGGCACTTGAAAAAATTAAAAACAATGAATTTGTTGTTATTGGAGGTTACGCCATTAATGCTTTCACGATTCCAAGGTTTTCAGTTGACTGTGACATAGTAGTAAAAAGTGTTTCAGAAAGTACTAAAGTAATTAGAAAGTTAAAAGAAATTGGTTTTAAAGAAAGAAAGGATGTTAGAAGACTTTATGGCGAAAAGTTTGTAACTTTAAGAACTGAAAACAAAACCAGTTTTGATATTTTAATAAGCGAAGTTTCAGACAGAAAAACTGAAAAAGTAATTCCAGCTAAAACAGTTTTTGAGAACTCTAATAAAAGAATTGTTTATGGCAAAGGAAGCCCAACCAAGATTAAAACCAACGTTATAAACCCAGAATTACTTGTCTTAATGAAAACTATTTCAAGCAGGAAAACAGATATCAGAGACATTTTCATGCTTCATACAATAAAAATTGACAAGAAAAAGCTATTGAATTTGATTAAAGAAATTGGTGTTCCTGCAAAAAGCATTCAAACAGTGAAAGAAACAATTACTTCAAAACAATTCAAGGACTCAATAGCAGGAGTTTATGGAAACATTCAGGAAGAAGTTTTTAAAAACACTTTAAAGAAAACACTGAAAACACTAAAAGAGACAAGTAAAATAACAAACAAAAAAGAAGTTAAAGATAGTTACATAAAGAAGATTCACAAAATAGAGAAAAAGCACCTCAAAAAATATGGTTATAAAACGCAAAGCATTTCAGAATTAACAAAGGAAATTGAAAAACAATAAATTACTTTGCTTCAGCTATAAGTTTTTCAATTACTGCCTTGAATTCAGCTATTTCTGCTTGCTCGTCAAGCGCACCATTAGACTCAAAACCATTGCCTATACGATAATACTTGCAGCCAAAAACAAAAGTTGGAATAGAGCCTTTTGCATTAAATTGCTTGAATAAAGCTTGTTCTACTGCCGGAACCTCGCTTTCAACTTCACTAGTTAAAGTGTCGTCTCCAGTATCCAGCTCAAAATGATATGCAACAATTAATCCTTGGTCAACATAATAGTTTACTGTGTCATCAAATGGTTTTTTAACTAACTTACAGTGAGGACACCAAGTAGTAGAATAAAGTCTGATGACTGGTTTTCCGTCAACAGTACAAGCGTCTCCTTCAGCTTGCTTGAAAGAAGTAATGCTTGAAACAGGAATGTCAGCAATATAATTGTCTGAACTGTTAGTGTCGGGGTTGTCAGGGTTTTCAGTAAGACAACCAGACAACAAAATTAATGCAATTAAAGGAATTACAATTAAAATTGGAATTAATTTATTCATTTAAAAATTGAGAAAAAAAGAGTTTAAAAAGGAATCGCTGAAAAAAGTTTTTTGGTGAAAAAATTGACTGTAAACAAATTCTGGGAAAACCCTTACTTAACGGAAAGTGAAAGCAAAGTAATTGAAGTTAACGGAAACAAAGTGAAATTAGATAAAACTATTTTTTACGCTTTTAGCGGTGGACAGGAAAGCGACAGCGGCAGCATTGGAGGAATCAATGTTTTAGAGGCAGTAAAATTAAATGGCGACATTGAATATGTTTTAGAGAGAAAACCAGAGTTTAAAGTTGGAGACATAGTTAAAGTAGTAATTGATTTTGAGAAAAGGTTAAAGATAATGAAACTGCATTCAGCCGCACACCTTGTTTATGAATTAGTTAAAGAATTAACTGGGTTAAAGGACTTGATTGGCTCAAACGTGCATTCAGATAAGTCAAGAATTGATTACAATACTGAAAAGAACGTAAACGATTTCTTGAAAGAAGTTGAAGAAAAAACAAATGAAATTGTTGGACAAGGTTTAGAAGTAAAAGTTTTTGATGACAGCGAGAAAGCTGGCAGAAGATTATGGGAGTGCGGGAAATGGAAAATGCCTTGCGGCGGAACACACTTAAAAAGTACCACCGAAATTGGGGAAGTAAAATTGAAGAGAAAGAATTTAGGGAAAGGAAAAGAAAGGATTGAAATTAGTTTGAAAGAAGTTTAATAAAACTAATTATCCAGCTAAATTAATCACTATTTTCTTGTAAGTTGCTGTAGGGTAAACGTTTCTTCCAACTTTTTTGAGTTTAATTAACCCATGTGATTGTAAGGTTTTTAAGTCTTGAGAGATTGCTTCTTGTTTTCTTTTAAGTTTTCTTGCAATACTGTTAATGGTTGACTTTTTGTTGTTTGCTACAAAGTGAGCTAACTCTATTTTTCTATTGTTTAAAAACTTTTCAAGCATTTCATAGTCTTGCACGTAAATCACTTTATCTGGGTGTTTGCCTGCATTTTTAGGGTTACCAATAATGTCTCCAACATCCTTAATATAGTCATCAACGCTTCCAATCCTGATTTCAACAGTTTTTTTCATCTTCCACCAACCCTTAATTTCTTTAAAAACTTTCTTTTCATTTCAACCCAGTCACGAAAAATTTCTTTTAATAAAAGTTTTACTGTTCTGGTATTCAAATCCATAAAAACTCTTTCTTTTCTTTCCTTAAACTCTTAAAGTAAATGCTTATGTAAGAACCCATGAGAACAATCAATTCTAAAAACTTGCCTTGTTTTGTTTTCAATCTTGGCGTAATAGATTATTGTAATGTTCTTCAACTCATGATTTTCATGAATTGTTTTTGTGTAAATCCAGTCTTCACCAGACAAAGCAAACTCTTTAGTCCTCGTTCTCACTTGAGCCCCCCAACGCAATACAAAATATAATGCGCTAAACCATATTTAATGCTTTCTTAAGGTCAAAAATAAGGAAGAGCAGAAAAGTTAACTATAAATAAATGATTAACATTATTTTATTTAATGAAAAAACTAATTGTTTTCGTTTTGCTGTTAAGTTTTGTTTTAATTCTTTTTAGTGGTTGTATTCAAGAAACTGTGCCAGAAACAACTAATTTTGAGGTTAGGGCTGGAAGTGATGCTAGTGTTAGCAAAACAATTCAGAGTTTTAATAATTCTCAAAGACAAGAAATAATTTTAACTAATGGAGTAACAAGACAGGTAATGTTTGTTGCAGTCCCTGAAAGCATTTACTCTGACACTGACACTTTTAATTTTAGTACTGCTGGAAATGCAAGCGAAGTGTTAGATAAACTAGTGATAATGGCTAAAGCAAACGAGAAAGAAAACACTGTTACTGCAGTAATTGAAGGAAACCTTCAAAATGAATGCATTACAATTGTTTCCTTGCCAGAAGAGTTTGTTGACAGTTTAAGCGTTATTGAAAGAGAAATGCTTGCACAGAAAGTGAAAGAAGTAAACGATTTTGGTTTAAGTTGTGAGCAAATGTTTGAAGTAGAAACAAGTTTACAGGGAAAATTAAACGAATTATTTAATCCTCAAATAAATTTAATGACAAAATTAACTGGCGTGATTTTTTTGTCAGAGAAAACAGAAATTAAAATAGTTACTTTAGAGAAAGTAATTGAAATTTTTAATGAAGCGATTGAAAGAGTTAAAAGAGAATTTGTTTGGAGTAACTTAGAAGTTGAATTGATTGTAGAACCACAAGAATTCAATCCTGCAAGCGATACAACCATTATTAGTGTTAGGACTCCAAGAAAAATTACTTTTGACTTAATTATAATGGACACTGAAGGAAACGTAAAAGGAAAACTAGTTGAAAATAAAGAACTAGGAGAAGACTTAGATACTGAAGTAATGTTTCCACTGGATTACTCTTGGAATGGTAAAATCAGAGAAGAAAGTTTGGCTTTAAATGAAACTTATTATGTTTTGCTGGATGGAAAAGATTCAAGCGGAAGAAACTTAAGCCAGTTTACAGCAGTAAAATTAATTGGAAATAAAACAATTCCAAAACAAACTGAAACCAGAGAACAATTGATTAGAAGTAATCCATTACCAAAAGAGATAAGTTTAACTTTTAATGCAAATAAAACAAGTCAAGAGCTTTCTTTTAAATTAGTTAACCCTAGAAAAATTGAAATAATGGGCAAAGAAGTATTAATCATACCTCAACCAAAGCAGAGTTATTATACTGATGAATGGATTACTGGAATACCAGAAAAATATTATTCAGTTGAATTAACTGGCAGTAAAGAACCGTTTGACTTTAAAATAAACTTTGATTTTTCAGAGTATTACAAGCAAACTTCTGCAGGACAAAAATTAAAAGGAGAATTAATTTTCTTTTACTTTCCATGGTTTGGGGGAGAAATTAAAGTGCCAGTAAGAATTAATTTAGAAGAAGATTTAGGTTGTTGTTATTGGAGTTACAGTGAGAAAGGCACAGGAAACCTTTGCTATAATAGTTCAGAAGAAGATTGTTTGCCTTTCATAGAAGGAGACGAATTATGGCATTGGGCTAACAATTCCTGCACTGAAAGAGAATGCAATCAAGCATACCAAGACAAAGACATTCATTCTTGTGAGGAAATGGGGTTTACCTGCATTGACGCAGTTGAAGAAAGAACAGACAACTGCAATTATCAACTATCTCAAACTTCTTATTTTAACTCAATGCAAGCTACTGGCTGGGAAGAAAGACCAGAAATTCAATGCAGTAACTGGCAACAAATTTGCTGTGAACAAGTAACAGAGTTTTGTTCCGGAATCTGTAACCCTGATTCATGCGAAAGCCTATCGTATGCAGGAGAAAACAATTATATTGAAAACCCTAAAGGAATTTGTTCCAGTTCAAATTATGTTTGTTGTGATTATTTAAAAGAAGAAACCAAAGAAAATGGCTGCTGTTTTGACAAAGACAGTTATTGTGAATCCAAAACCCAAGAAGAATGCATGGAATTAGGCAAAGAATGGAGTGAAAAAAGTTGCGAGGAAAACGAACCAGAGTTTTGTCCAAACAAAACTAGTTGTCAAGTAATAAAATTTAAGTCAAATGAAGAAGGAACAAGTGAAATAAAATGCTTTGAAATTAAAAGCCAAGATGACCCAGAGAAGATAAGAGAATATATGACACAAGATTATATTTTTTCAACAACATACCCTGGCAAATTCTGTAAAGAAGTACCGGAATGCAATGAAGAATTAGAAGGGTGCTGTATTAAAGAAACCAGAAATGATGAAAGAGGAATTCTTTCAATGTACCAAAATTTTAGTAAGGAATGCGAGGAAACAACAAGCGGAGTTTGTCTTTCAAGAGGAAAAGACTACTTGTTTTACCAACAGGCTTGCAATTCATACATGTGTGGTATAGAACCAGGGTGCTGTTATAACCCTGAAACAGGAGACTGCTTTGATTCTGTTACTGAAAATAATTGTGCTGGTTTTGGAACAAGTTACTCTTGGAACCCTAACCCTTATTGTAGCGAAAACCTTTGCGAACCAGCAACAGGTTGTTGTTCAAATAATTCAACTGCAGAATGGTTTGAAGGTTTAGCAACAGCTTGTGACGCTTTAAAAACAAAAAACTGGTCATGGAGTTACCATGAAGGAGAATGCACTCCAGAAGAAAAAGGAGAAATTCCTGGCTGTTGTTATAATCAAGATTTTGACTGCAACCCAAACTTGACTTTACCACAATGCAAGCAAACACTTGGAGAAAATGCTTCCTGGATTAAAATAATGGAGGGTTCCTGCACAGCACAACAATGCGGTGACTTTCAAGTATGTTGTCTAGACTTTAGCAGTGAAAAAACATTCCATTATTTAACTACCGCGAAAAAATGTTTTGCTGACGGACATTCTTTTAGTAACGACATAGAGGTTTGCGAGCAAAGCAACAATTAAAACAAATAAACACATAATTAGAACACAACAGGAAAGAATTGAAATTTCACTAGCATAAAGAACATAACTCTAATTCAGTGTTAGGACAATACTTGTTAAAACCGTTATTGCAAAAATCACTTATTGTCTTGTAATTAGACTTGTTTTTGCCAATGCAATCCAAAAGACAATTACAAGGATTTTCAGGAAACTCGCAAACACCATCATCACATTTAATGCAAGTGCTGACGGGACTGCCTGCAAGCAAACCAGTTTCAAAACACTTGTCATTAACTGAAACTCTAGTATCAAAACCAGACGCCCAGACAGTTAAAGTAGAACAACATTCACTCTTAAAATCATCTAAAACAATTGAAACCGGTTCCCCAAAAACACCACAACTCAAATTATCTGGTTTTGGAACCACATTAGGAAAAGTATTAAAGTAAACAATTAAAGCAATAAACAAAAGTAAAATAATTCCAACCCAATAAAAAACCCGCATGACAAGAGAAAAAGATGATTAAACTATTATTAAAAATTTTTGGTGGTTGTTTACTCGTTTCGAAGG
Source organism: archaeon (assembly GCA_043821385.1). GTDB lineage: Archaea > Iainarchaeota > Iainarchaeia > Iainarchaeales > JBDRCV01 > JBDRCV01. The sequence goes on from JBDRCV010000029.1 coordinate 7,781, forward strand.
CTCACTTAAGAAAACGAGGAAAATCGAATTTGGGAGACTCAAAATCTCGAGACAACCACCATAAATGAAAGTCGAGCCCTCTATCAAGTCTCAAATTCCTGCGCATAATAATAGTAATCAAAGTAGTTTAAAAAGATTTGGTTTTTGAATGAAATCTATTCAAAGGTTCTAAAGACTCTTTATTTCTTCTCTTTTGGCAATGCATAATGCAATAAGAAAGACAATGAAAACAGTTATTATTATCTTAATTATTATTTCTACCGGCGAAGGCAAAATAATTCCAATCATATTAAAAATATTATTTAAACCCACAAATAACCCACCAGTGTTCAGATCAACCATTTAACTCAACCCAATAAAAGCAGCAACATTACCAATAATTTTCTTCAACTCAACTAACATTGATTCTAAAACATTGATTCTTTCTTCTTGTCTTTCAATTCTTCTCTCTAACTCATTTAATCTTCCTTCAAAAGGTTGCGCGTTTGTGTCTTCAATATGGTCCAACGAAGTAACAACAATGTCATCGAAAAGGACTCCAATACTTGAAGGACCAATCTCACTATCTGTTGCACCAACAAGTATGTTTCCACGATGGTTTGTTTCACTTGAATTAATTATATCAATCAACTTTTCACCATCAACAAAAAGTTGGATTCTACCCTCAAAAACCCTAATTTTAACATCATACCAGTGATCCGTTCGATAATCAAAAGGTTCTTCAATAATAAGATTGCCTGGAAAATAAAACTCATTCTTGTCATATAATTTGACATTAGCTAAATCACTAAAAAAAACTACATACCCACGACTATCTGCATAAACATTCCCTGCTTCATTATAAATAAATGATTCTGTAAAATTAGAAATTGTTCTAAAAGCAATAAAAGGTCTTGAACCATTGTCAACAATGTTAAATTTAAGACCATATTCAAAGTTCCTCCAAAATCTTGGCTCTATGAGCCTAGCCCCAATATGAACCCCCCTAATTTCATTATACGCAAATTTAAGATGTCCATCTTCAACAATCTCAGGGGCTATAAAATGGCTACTTACATCCCATTCCTTTGAATACCAGTTGTCAGCATATTGTCCATCAAAATGATCTTCAAACAAGATTTCGCCTGCAAAAACAAAACTAGAGAAAAACAGAATGAAAATTAAAAGAAAAAAAAGCTTTTTCATAAGTAAAATTTCTTTAAAAGTTATTTTAAATCAAACGCCCCGGGTAAGATTCGAACTTACGACCGTCTGGTTAACAGCCAGATGCTCTGCCACTAAGCTACCGGAGCAAAAAAAGATAAATAAGAAATAGAGAAAAGGAATTTAAAAGGTTACTATAAGAAAAAAAAGAAAACAAATCACCTATCAAGGAATTCACTGCCAGAACCAAACATTAATTCACTGCAAGAATTCAATAGTAATTAACAGCAAGAATTTACAAGCAAGTGAAAGAAAACAATTACTTAAACATAACAAGATAATTAAGTGATTTGAAAATTAAAGAAAACGCCAACTCAAACATAACAAGGTAATTGGTTAAAACAAGAGTTTGTGAACAAAACAAGTTAGTTGAAAGAAAAAACATAAAAGGAAAGAATTGTGTAAAGCATTAAATACGTTCTATTCAGGAATCAAAGCCCAAAAAACTGTTTGTTGTTAAAGGGCACGCTTTAAGGTGGGAAATCTCGAACCATGAAAGAGACCAAAGCCTTTCCTCACTTCCGCACCCCCTTAAGCACCGAATGTTCAAGCTACCACTGCTCCCTTCCGGGTCTGATGGGTTTCACAAGATGAATGCAAGCGAACTTACAACCACCCAATCTCAAGGGACAGAAGGTCAACGTCCAGGCAAAGGGTTTCAAGACCCAAAAGAACCGCCCCTAAAGCTTCAGTTCTAGCATAAAGAGGATTTCCAGCAACAGAGAACCCCTAACTCTCCAACCTAGCCCATAATACCATATACATAATGGTATTTATTACTTTCTATTCAAAAAGAAGCCCGTAGCTTAGACATAATTTCAGTTGGAGTGTTTAAATTCTGTTAATCTTTAAACGAAACGTATTTATAGGAGTTTAGGCGTAATAGTATCTTATTGACTTTTTTATAAAAGGGGGGCGGTATTTTGAGATCTATTGTACAAGACGCGGTTGATAAGAAACCTAAAGTAAGTATGACTCCATCAGATGAATTTGCAGTACCAAAAATCATGGTTATTGGAGTTGGTGGAGCAGGTTGTAATGCAGTTAACAGGATTGCAAGCATGGGAGTTAGTGGAGCACAATTAGTTGCAGTTAACACTGACAGACAGCATTTAGGTTTAGTGAGTGATGACATAACAAAGATTTTGATTGGTAAGAGTGTTACTAATGGTTTAGGAGCTGGAGCTTACCCAGAAATTGGAGCTAAAGCAGCAGAAGTAAGTAAGGCAGCATTAGAGGAAATCATGGAAGGAGTTGACATGTTGTTTATTAGCGCTGGAATGGGTGGTGGAACTGGAACAGGAGCAGCACCAGTTATTGCAGAAATAGCTAAAAAACAAGGCGCAATTGTAATTGCAATTGTAACTTATCCTTTTGCTTTAGAAAAAAACAGGTTAATTAAAGCTGAAGAAGGAATTGAAATTTTAAGGCAGGAAACTGACACAGTAGTAGTAATTGACAATAACAGGTTAGCTGAATTAGTACCTAATTTGCCTGTTCAGGATGCTTTCAGAGTTGCAGATGAAGTAATTGCCAGAACTGTTCGAGGAATAACTGAAACAATTACTGTTCCAAGCTTAATGAACTTAGATTTTGCTGACGTTAGATCAATTATGTCTGGCAGAGGTTTAAGTGTGATAGCTGTAGGAGAAAGTAAGAGTGTTAACAAAGTAAACGAAGTAGTTGAAGATACTTTAAAGAATGCTTTACTTGACGTTGACATTTCTGGTGCAACAGGCGCATTAATCCATGTTACTGGCGGACCAGAACTAACTTTAGGTGAAGCTCAAGCAGTAGGAGAATTGTTAACTGAAAAAATTGACGCTAAAGCCCAAGTAATCTGGGGTTCAAGAATTGACCCAACTTTTGAAAACAAAATAGAAGTAATAACAATTTTTACCGGCGTTAAAAGCCCTTACGTTAAAGGACCAGAACACGAGCAAAGAAACTCTTACGAGCCAGTTAGAGGTAAAGGCGACCTAGGAATAGATTTTGTAAGGTAAAATTTTATAAAAAAAAGGAGTTAAACACTCCTTTCTATTTTTCTTTTTATTAAGTTAAGTTTAAATTGATTTAAAGCTTAAAACTAATTATGGGTAATCAAAAGCAAGCTTTTGAAAAAGTTTACGAAAAAAGCAATCCTGTTTGGAGTTATAGTGAACCACCAAAAGAAATAATTGAATTAATTGAAAGTGAGAAAGTAAAGCCTTGCAAGGTTTTAGATGTTGGTTGTGGTGAAGGAAATTACGCTATTTATTTGGCTTTAAAAGGTTTTGATGTTTTAGGAATTGACTTGTCAGAGAAAGCAATTGAGTACGCTAAAGAAAACGCATTAAAGAAAGGAGTTAACGCTAGGTTTAAAGCAATAGATGTTAAAGAGTTAGAAAAGTTAAATGAAAAATTTGACTTTGTTTTAGAGTGGGCTTTACTGCATTGCTTGATGCCTGAAGAAAGAGAAAAATATGTTAAAGACATTGCAAGTTTATTGAATTCAAAAGGAAAGTATTTGAGTGTTTCATTTAATATTGATAGTGAAGGGCCAGGAATTGGGGGGAAAGGAGTAAGGTTTAGAGAAGGGCACAATGCGCTGGGAGTTAAAATTTGTTTTTCTTCTCTTGAAGAATTACAAGAACTATTTGAAAAACACTTCAAATTAATTGAAAGCAAACTAATAACTGTTGGTAAAGCAAAACACTTGGAAAACTATTTTTTGATGGAAAAACTATAAGAAAATTGGCAGAAAGTTAATGAAAAGCAGAACTAGAATTAATATTAAAAAGAATAATGAAATCATTTTTTGTCTTTTCTTTAAACTAATTCTTTTAGGCAAATAGTTTGGTAAAACCAAGTTAGTTATTTTTCCACCGTCAAAAGGACTTAAAGGCAAAAAGTTAAAGGAAGCAATAGCAAAGTTTAGTAAAATTAACCAGACAAAAAATTCAATAAATAAAGCTGTAAGAAAAGACAAGGCACGGGTTTCAAACGGAACAACAAAACCAGGGACTGGCACGCTTTCAACCATAATTCCAAGCCTTCCAAGAGAATTAGGTTGTAAAGCATAACTTTCAATTAAGCCGTTGTTGTCAACAGTTAAATTAACAAACTCTTTATTTGATTCTCTTGCATTCAAAAAATCAGACACTGTTTTAATTGGCTTGCCGTTAACTTCCTTAATAATCATTCCAGGTTTTAAAACACCAAAAGCAGGAGACCCAAAAGAATCACCACACAAATTAATGTCTGAAACAACTTCTTGAATTATAACTCCATTAAAAGCTTTTGACTCAATGCCTTGCAAGTAAGGACTTACAAAAGGAGTGATAATTAAAGTTGTTGAAAGCAATAAAAAAATACCAACAAATAACGCGGTAAACAAGTTTGCAGTGGAACCAGCAGACAAAACCCTTACTTGATGTAATGGTTTAGCTTTAGATAATTGTTTTTCATCTGGTTCAACAAAAGCACCAATTGGAAAAATTCCGAAAAGAATTACTCCAACAGACTTAAGTTTGATAAAAAACTTTCTTGCAAGAAAACCATGAGAGAATTCATGAACAACCAAAATAATGACAAAAGAAATCCAAACATGAACTGGAATTAATGGAACGTTTGGAATCTTTACTCCTGGAATGACTGGAGCGGCTCCAGGACAAGGTTGAACGTTAGTAAACAATAACTTTACTAGAATGTCAATGGCTTGAATTAAAAGCAAAGCAATAGTAAAACCACTTAAACCAAACAAAGTAAAACTAACAACCAATAACCAAGCAAAAGAAGCCATTGAAGGCAAAACAGAAAGCAAGTTAGTTACAATTAACCAAGAACTAACAGCTAAAACTACAACAATAATTAAATTTAATAAAATTCTTTTCTTTAAAGAACGTTTTCTGGCAACCAGCCAGTCAAAGCCAATTAACCCAAAACCAATAACAAAACCAATGTCAGCAAAATAATCCCAAAACTTGTACTTAGAGTGCTTGTCAATGAAAGGCAAAAATTTCTTGGTTTTAAACAAAGAAACAATTGCAAACTGCTGTGGTTTAAAAAACCTTCGAAAAAGAAAAGGTGGCAAAACCAAGGTTACTAGTAAAATTAAAATAATCCAAACTAAATCCATGTTATTGTTCCTCTTTCTCTTTTAGTTTCTTGTCAAGCAAGTCACTTAAAGTTAACCTAGAAGTTTGATTAGAAGAAAACTTTACTTCTTCTTTCTCTGAATCATCAGTTAACTTAAAATTAAAAAAGTTTTCAAGCTTTCGAACTAAATCATTTGAAGGAAAAAGTTTTCCTAACTCTAAAAGTTTTAACTCTGATTCCTTAACAAACAATTTTACTCCTAAATCTTTTAAAGTTAAGTTTTTTCTTTCTCTAGCTTTCCTAACAACAATACCATAATCATCTATTAAAGTAATGTCTTTTTGTTGGAATCTTGGCTTGGTAAACTTTTGAGGCCGAGAAATAAAAACTTTAGGCGAAAAACTTCTTTTTGGCACTGGCTTAAAATATTCTTCCGGCTCTTGACTTGAAGAAAAAGACTTTTCTTCCTTGTTTTTGTCAAACACAACACACTTCTCACAAGCAAGCAAAGAAGACTCGTCAACCATTACTTTTTTCAAGTTAAAGCTTTCCTTACCACAAATCTCGCATTCCATAACTATAAATAAAAATAAAACCCTTAATAAATAGTATTGTGATAATTTCACAGACAAGAAACCCTACAAAAAGCACCTCAAAAAATTGGGGAAAGTCCCGAAAAAACTACCCAGAGAAAACTACCCAGAAAACTACCCAGAAAATCCTTGCCTTAAAAGAAAAACAATTCAAAAAGACAAGGTCACTGAAAAAGAAAAAACTAGGGAGAAAACTAGGGAGAAAATAATTGAATTGATGGCTGGAAACCCAAAAATAACAGTTACAGATTTAGCCAAAAAAATAGGAATCAGTGTCAAAGGAATAGAATGGCAAACCAAACAACTTAAAAAAGAAAAAACCATAAAAAGAATCGGGCCAGACAAAGGAGGACACTGGGAAGTAAAAAAAAGGTGAAAGAAATGGGAACAGCAATTGGAGACTTGTTAGACAAGAAAGAAATTACTTTAGATTACTTGAGTGGAAAAACTGTTGGAGTGGATTCATTTAACATCTTGTATCAATTTCTTAGTGTTATTCGTGGAGCAGACGGCCAACCATTAATGGACAACAATGGAAACATTACAAGCCATTTAACTGGATTGTTGTATAGAACTGCTAATTTAATTGAAAGAGGGGTTAGGCCAGTTTTTGTTTTTGACGGCAAACCATCAAAATTAAAGGGAGAGACAAGAGAAAAAAGAAGCGCGATAAGAACAAAGGCTTTCAAGGATTTAGAGAAAGCAAGAAAAGAAAAAGACTTAGAAGGAATCAGAAAAGCAGCACAACAAGCAGTAAAATTAGATAAAGAAATGATTGAGGAAGCAAAAAAACTAGTTGAATTAATGGGTTTACCAGTAATTCAGGCTCCAGGAGAAGGCGAAGCACAAGTTAGTTTAATGACAAAAAAAGGAGACTTGTATGGTTGTATTAGTCAAGACTTTGATAGTTTATTGTTCGGAACACCAATTCTTTTAAGAAACATTGCAGTAAGCGGGAAAAGAAAACTACCAAACAGGAATGTTTACTATGAAGTTAAACCAGAAGAAATTAGTTTGAAAAAGACTCTTGAAAGTTTAGGGATTACCAGAGAGAAATTAATTTGGATTGGAATGCTTGTCGGAACAGACTTTAATGAAAAAATTCCTAAAGTCGGACCAAAAACAGCAATAAAGTTAGTGAAAGAATTTGATGACTTTGAGAAAATTTTGGAAGAATTGAAAGCTGAAGTAAACTATGATTACAGGGAAATAATGGAATTGTTTTTGAAACCAAAGTTTAATGAAGATTACAAGATAGAGTTTAAGGGAATTGAAAAAGAAAAAATAACAAAGTTCTTGTGTGATGAACACGATTTTAGTTTAGATAGAGTTGAAAACACGTTAAACAAAATAATTAAGTCAAGAGAAGAAAACGAAAAACAAAGCAGTTTAAAGAAATGGTTCTAGTACAAATACAGAAAAATTTGAGTTTAACACCGTTAATAACCCAAGCTTTAAAAGCATTTAGCACTTAATTTTTGTAACTTTTAATAAATTGTAAAAGTTGTTTTTGGTTTTAATATATTAGTTTTTTGGTTGTGTTTTTAATGGAATTAATTGAAGGAAACGAAGCAATTGTTAAGGGAGCAG
>JBDRCV010000030.1:0-30750 GCA_043821385.1 archaeon
AAGCTTTAAAAACCTTGAAGGCACCAGTATATATAATAGTTAACGAATTATAGTTAACTGGTTAATTGTGATTTTATGGGAAAAAAGGGGTTGTTTTTTGCTTTATTAGTCTTTTTGCTTATTCCTTTGACTGCCAGTGCTTTAATTACTGAAAGTCCTTCAAGCATTGTTTTTTCTTCTCCGGAAGAAGTTCAGATAATTTCTTTTACAATCCAGAACCATTATTCTGAAACTAAGCCTTTAGAAGCAGGTTTTTTTTCTCCTTTTCGAGTACGGCAGTTTGGTAATCTTCCCAAAACTCTTGCTCCAAACCAGTTACTTCAAATAAAATACCAGATTTTTTCTGATGCTGATTTAGCAGACACTGTTTACAATTCTACTTTCAGGGTTTCTCTTGGAGGCGTGGTTGAAAAACGTGTTATTCAAATGAGTTTTTCTGACATTCCCTTAAATGATTCAACTACTAAATTTACTTTTTTTACTCCGTTTCTTTTCTTATCGGATTTTTCTTTACTGGACGTTTGGGTTGATTTATTGTTATTTATTGTTGTAGTGGTTTTATTGATTGCTTTTATTTCAAGACTTGTTTTAAGGGTGTACAAATGAAAAGATTACTGTTAGTTGCATTAATTTTATTGCTTTTTTGTTTGAACGTTACAGCTGAAAGTTTAGGTGAGAGTGTTATTGTTACGGTTGAACCGGAAACAATTTACTTTGGTAATGCAGATTTTATTAAAAATGATGTTTTAATTTCTTTTGAAAACACTTCGGATAATGCGATTGACTTAGATTTAACTTTTATTCAGCCAAACAATTTTGTTGTTAGTCCGGTAAACAAAACGTTGACTTTAAACAGTCATTCGACTCACTCTTTTTCTTTTAATTTAAGAAACGTTAAAGAAATTTCTAACGGAACTTACTTTGTTGGTTTAAGTGCTTTGCTTGATAACTCTAACTCTTACACTATTAATCAATTAACAAAAATTGTGGTTTCAAATAACCCAATAATTGAATTAGAATTTTCTGGTGACTCTATTACTGTTGTAAAGGGAAAAGAAAATATTTTCTCTGTTATTGTTGACAACTCGTTGTCAGAAGCAACGCTTGCTTCTTTTAACATTCAAGCTCCTGGTTTGAATGCCAGATTTGAACCAAGTGAAATTCTTTTAACTCCAAACAATGACGTCAACATTTCTTTTATTGTTTCGCCTGACGTTGATTTCCCTGAATTTGAAACTAAAGCAGTAATTATAGTTAATGCAGGAAATTATTCTGTTAGAAAGTTAATTGAAGTTAATTTAATTAATCCTCCAAGTCCAATTCCTGACAATGATTACAGTGTTTCTTTAAGCAAGAGTGTCAGTGATGTTGTGAAAGGAAAAAGTGTAATAAAAACTTTAACTTTAGTAAATAACTCCAATTCTGATGCAAAATTTGTTGTCACTGTCCACTCTAAACTTTATGTTAAAGTTTCTGACAGGGATTTAATTGTGCCGGCTAACTCTAGCACTAAAGTTGATTTGAATGTTATTGCACTGCCTTTTGTTAGTGCTGGAACTTTTGATGTTAATGTTTTCGTGCAAGTGAAAAGCAAGTTATTTGAAAAAAAGACTTTTGTCAGAGTTCTTCCAAGTGTTGACTTTAATGTTTGGGTTGAACCTTTAATTCAAGAAATATTTCAAAGCGAGTCAAAAGATTTTAAGCTTTACATTAAGAACACTGGAGACTTAACTAAGGTTTTTAGTTTAGAGTTTTCTTCTGACTCTGGAATCAATTTAACTGCAAGTAATGAAAGCCTTTACCTTAAACCCGGAGAACAAAGTTTTATTTCTTTAAGTTTAAAACCTTCAGCTGACCATCAAAAAGGCGTGTTTTCACAGCAAGTTGATGTAATTCAAGGAGACTTAAACAGGACAGTTAATTTTAATTATCTTGTTTTGCCTTTAACAAACTTTGTTTCAATTGAATCTTTCCCTAAAATCATTAACATTAATCCAGGCGAAACCCTTTCACTGCCTATCACAATTTTGAATGACTCTAACATGGCTTTAACTAACGTTATTTTGTCTTTTTCAAATCTTCCAAGTAATGCAAGCATTGCAACTCAATCAATTACCTTACACCCTAGAAGTGTTACTGTTGTTGAGCCGAATTTAATTGTTTTAACTGATGCTAACAACTCTAGTCAAACAATTTACTTTACTTTAAGCGGAACCAATTTTTCTTTAAGTGAAAGCTTTGAATTAAACATTGGAGTTATAGAAGCTGATGATACTGAACCGATTGCTGCAACTGGCTTGCTTGGCTTGTTTTTCTCTGAAGGTTTAGGATTACTTTTAGGAATCATAATTTTATTAATTTTAATTTTCTTGATTGTAAGAAAGGTTTTTGTAAAAGAATCTTATGTTACGGAATTAAAAAAAGAGATATCTTAAACGACAGTTTTTTAAACAATTTGTGTTAAAAGTCTTTTAAGCCAAAAGGCTACAGTTTAAACAATGTAAAATGATATAAAAAACACTAAAACAACAACTAAAAAACAAAACAAATTGGAGGACGATAAAATGACAGAAGAAAACATTGTCTTTATAGGCAAGAAAGGAACTATGTCTTATGTTCTGGCTGTAGTAACACAATTAAATCAAGGAGCTAAAGAGGTTTTTGTGAAAGCCAGAGGAAAAGCTATTTCTAAAGCAGTCGATGTAGCAGAAATAGTTAAAAACAAATTCGTTAACGAGATAAAAATTAACAATATTGCTATCTCGACTGAAGAAATTTCTACAGAGGAAGGCAACCCTTTAAAGGTTTCAGCAATTGAAATAATTTTAAAAAAATAATTTAATTGCTTTCCTTCTTTCTTTTTCTTTTCTTATTTTTTTCTCTAAAACCAATAACTATTTATTACATCATTCCTTATTCTTTTAGATGTAAAATGATGAAAACTGTTATTTGTGAAACTGACTTGAAAAGTAAAAGCCTTTGCTCTGATTGCCAGGAGAAGCTTTCAAACAATAAGATAACTGACTTAGACGTTAGAATTTCACGTTACTTGTATGATTTAACTAAACAAAACTATAACTCTAAATCTGAATTCCTTAGCTCAATTGACTTAAATGATTACACTCTGATAATTTGTAAAGGAAACATTGGTAGTTTAATAGGCAAAGCTGGAAGAAACGTTAGAGAAATGTCTAAAAAACTTAACAAGAAAGTTCGCTTTATTGAATTATCTCATGACAGCAGGAAAACCATTCAAGACCTTGTAGGTAATGCTTCAGTTTTAGCAGTAAACCAGTTGTTTGAAAACAATGAAAAAGTCTTAAAAGTCATGATTTCAGGCAGTGAACAATCAAAATTAATTGGTTCCAGAGAAGAATTAGAGAAAGCAATAGAAAAGCTTTTTAATGTAAAAGTAGTATTATTATTCGCAGATTAGATTTCAAAAGATACTTTTTCTTTCGGGTTCGGAATCCGAAACCGAAACAATTATATATATCATGACACTATCATGATATAGTATGACGGATCATGACTCCCTTAAGTCACGACAGGAAACTGTCATTACAAAATTGGCTAAAGATGCCAAAATTGACTTATCGGATGTCTTGCAGTACGCTGAAGATCCCCGTATAACATCGTTGTTGTTGGTAAAGCTTTCAAAGGAACGCGAGCAAACCAATCAATTACTTTCTGATGTTAACAGAAAGTTTGATGAGATAATGTTTGCCTTGAAAACAACTCAAAGCAAGCAGGAACCAGTTGCTTCACTTAACTCCTTTGAAGTTTTACCTGAAGCCGACCAAAAAATCCTTTCCCTTGTTCGTGTAAAGGGACAGGTTGATGCAAACCTTGTAAAGGAATGCCTTTCTTACAAGGGTTTAAATGCTGCGTCACAGCGCTTGAATGCATTATTCAAGCAAGGAGTACTTAAAAAGGTTCAGTCCGGGAGAAAAGTGTTATACCTTGAAAAGGTCTAACACCCTCCTTTGCCTTATACTTCCTTAACAACAGAGAAACCCATTTTCCCTCCCTTCCACAGGGTCACAGTGGAAACCCATAGTGCCATTTTCCCAAAATGGCACTACTTCTTTTTACAATAATTAGAAAATCAAAAATTAAGAATTAAAAATTAGAAAAATTAAAAATTAGTTTTTTTAATTAAACTTTTTTTATTGCAATTATTTTCACTGTTGAATTGCCTGCTTTGTCTGTTGCTCTGACTTTAATTCTGTTCCAAGTGTCAGAATACCAGTAACTTGAATCAATTATTGTTTCCCATTCTTCAGTATTATCTAAGTAATAGTATGGTTGGTTGTTTAAGCTTATTTCAATTCTGTCAATTCCTGATTCATCGTTTGCAGTGCCTTTTAAAGTGAAACTATTTCCAACGTTTTTGCCACTGTTTGGCTCGCTTACAGTTAACTCTGGAAGACTATTGTCAGTTGTTTCTGGAATGCTTGCATTAACTAAGTCATTAAATTTAAAGTGTTTTGCTGGAAAATTATGCGCGCCAAAACTGCCAATAGCGTTAGTAATATACAAGTCTAAAGTTGCAACATTAAAAACAAAGTGGTGTAATCTTCCTGCTTCAAGTACTTCTACGTCATCTTTTAAAATTGAATCCAAAACTTGAGCGTTAATTTCTCCATAGTTTGCTTTAACTAAATTAAAGTGGTCTTGATAATCTTGTCTAGCACAAGTGTAACCCGCGGGATCTAATTCTGCTAGTTCTGGTGTTCTATAACTGTTTCTAATAGTCATTAAAGTGTTTTTCATTACTTCAAATGCTGGCAAGCCTTTATCAAAACAACTTTTGTCAGTATAGTACAAGTCTTCGTCATTCCAAGGCAAAAAATTTGATTTTGTTCCAGTCATTTCAGCAAATTGTGCTTCTTGGTTTTTGCCATCACTTACAATTGTTACAAACCCTACAGTGTTATCAACGCTTAAAATGTTTGTAGCTGCATCAATGTTTGATGCTTCTTCTAAAACTTTTTTAGTGTGTAATGGTCTTGGCATTCCGTTTGTTGTTGAATCAGTTGCAAGAGTATTGTTTATTGCCAGAGAAATCTTTTTCTCATTAATTCCACTGATTGTTCCAATTACTCCAGGCCAACTTAAGTTAACATAAGAATTGTATCCATCAGGTTTTGCAACATATAATATTGCGTGGTCTTGTGCTGCAACTCCAGTTAAAGCTTCCCTTATTTTAATTGTAAAACCTAAAGCCCTGCCATGATACAAGTTACCGTTATCGCTTGCATCCCCCCAGACTGCAATTTGCTTGCATAAAAGCAATCCAACGTCTGGTTTAACATTTAAAGCCCATAACTCAATTAATGGAATTCCTGAAGCATCAGCCATTCCCTGCATTTCATCTTTAAATCTTTCAGGAATAAATGGTTCAGTTGCATTATAATAATCAATTAATTCTTGGGGTGGTTGGCCAGTTAACTCGTCTCCAGAATAAACAAAACCACTAACGTCTTTTCTTATTTCGTCAGCTAAAAGGTATCCTTGTTGGAACCCCATTTCATAATGGCTGCCAGAAACATGTAATACTAGTTGACCATTAACTTCTTCTAGCCAGCCTTTACCGTCAGGGCTTGAACCCAAAAAAACTGAATTTTCACAGTCTTCAGGACAACCTTCAATACTTTCACCTAACTCGCAGACATTGTTACCGCATAAAGCTTCAACTAAAGGAAAAGTTTTTGTTTCACTAACAGTTTGATTTCTTGAATCAGTTACAGTTATTTTAAAATTTAATTCGGTTACTGGAAGACTAGGTATTTCTTGATTTATTTCTCCTAAACAAATTACTTCATTGTTGCATTCAATTTTTTTACTCCAGTTACCAATTTCCACTAAAATACTTTCAACTCCAAAGTCATCTTTTGCAGTCAGCCTTAAATTTGCTGGTTGTTTTTTAACTAATGTTTCTGGGTTAACAGTAAAATCTCTTAACTCTGGGTTTTCATCTTTAACACACTTACAGTTTTCACAAAATTCGTTTGTTCCACAAGGAATGTTTTCCTCGCATTCTTCGCCAGATTCTAAAGTTCCGTCACCACAAACTGGTTCAATTGGTTTTGGTTCTGGACAATCAGCAGAACAATTTGTAACTGTTTCACCGTTTCCAGTCTCACAAATAGCGTTACCACAAACTGGTTCAACAAAGTTTGGTGGTTGTTGTGGTTGTTGAACGCAACCGCTAACTAAAACAATTGAAATTAGAATTAAAATTAAAAACAATTTTTTATTATTCATTTTCATTTAAATAAAAGTCTTAAACTAATATAAAACTATCATTTAAGAACAATTAAATACTGGTTTTACCTTTTCTTTTTCTTATGACATCCGATTTTGCTTTAAAAAACTCTGTTGTTGGAAGAAGCCAGAAAGACATTGACAAGTATGGTGAAAAAGGAACTGGTTATATTGCAAAAGTAGTCATGTCTTCAGGCGAAAATCCTGTTCTTGGAAGAAAAGTTTTAATGGATTTAGCTAGACCTCATTTAGTTTTAGTTTGCGGTAAACGTGGGGGAGGAAAAAGTTATTCTATGGCAGTAATAATTGAAGAATTTGCAAGACTGCCGTTAGAAATTCGTAACCGTATTAGTGTTGTAGTAATTGACACTGTAGGAATTTTCTGGAGTTTAAAGATTCCAACAAAAAACGTTAAAGAATTAACTGACTGGGAGTTAGAGCCGTCAAAAACAAATGTAAGAGTTTTTGTTCCAAAAGGAAAAATTGATTTCTATAAAGAAAAAGGCCTGCCAGTGGATGGAGCATTTACTTTAAAGACTTCAGAACTTGGAAGTGAAGAGTGGCTTGCATTGTTTGGTTTGACTTGGAAGGATGTTGAAGGCGTTTTGCTTTCAAGAATAGTTGAAAGCGTTAAAGAAAAACTTGGAACTTATTATGGTTTAAGTGAATTAATTCAAGCAGTTAAAACAGACACTGAAAGCACTGAACTAGCAAGACAAGCTTTAAGTTCAAGACTGCAGGCGGCAAAAACTTGGGGTTTGTTTGAAAAAACTGGAACAAAAATTCGTGACCTAGTTGAACCAGGCATGATTTCAGTTATTGATGTTTCAGCTTACCGGCAGTCAATTGGCACGGAGTCAACTAAAGAAATAATTGTTGCTTTAGTTGGAAAAAAACTTTTCGAGGAAAGAATGCTTTACAGAAAAGAAGAAGAAGTAAAATTAATTAGAGGAGAAAAAAGAGAATCTAAAATGCCTGTCGTTTGGATGATGATTGATGAAGCTCACATGTTTATGCCAAACGATAGAAGCAGTATAGCGTTAAATGTTTTACTTGAATGGGTTAGAGTTGGAAGACAACCTGGTTTGTCTTTACTTTTAGCAACACAGCGTCCAAACAAACTTCACCCTGACACTATTTCTCAATGTGATTTGTTTATTAGTCACCGTATGACGTCTCAACCAGACATTCAAGCAGTTTCCGCTTTAAGGCCAACTTACTTACATCAATCATTTGACAAGTATTATGGTGAAATGCCTAGAGCTAAAGGTTATGCTTTAATTTTAGACGACAACACTGAAAGATTATGGTTAGTTAAAATGCGTCCGCGTTACAGCTGGGATGCAGGTGTAACAGCAACAGCTTTCAGAGAGTGATTTAATGAAGTTAACTAAAGCAAAGTTTCTGGAAACAATGAGAAGAAAATTTGGGTTTAGAAATTCAGAAGAATTAATTGAGCCAGAGTGGAAAGAAAATGCTTTAAAAGAATTAACTGAAATATTAAGAAAAGAATTGGCAAGTAAAAATAAGCCCTTTGATGTAATTGACCGCAACAAAGTTGTTTTAAAAGTTTTAAAAAACAGTTTATTGACTGTTGTTAATGATTTTAAAATTAAATGGGATTATCATTTAACTCTTTTAAACTCTTTTTCTAATGCTGTTGAATTTGATCACTTAAT
This sequence comes from archaeon, assembly GCA_043821385.1. Classification (GTDB taxonomy): domain Archaea; phylum Iainarchaeota; class Iainarchaeia; order Iainarchaeales; family JBDRCV01; genus JBDRCV01. Next base: position 7,950 of record JBDRCV010000030.1, read on the forward strand.
GAAAAATTATCGTTCAAGTGATTCAGCTAAAGCTTTAAATTACATCAAAACTTTAAGAAAATTATTTGGAACAAAAGAAAATCCAAGTGTTTTTAAGATTGAAAAAGTTCCAATGGGCGCAAGAAGAACTTTTAGAAGATTCTTGAGTGTTAATGAAATAGCCCCAGAAGCAAAGGCAGATGTTCTTCACGCTTACGGGGTTTTTTATTTTTCTGCAATAGCTCAATCAATTGCTAAAAGCAGGCAGGATTTAAGTAAAAGAGAAGTTCGTTCTTTAACTAACGCTTTTAATGATGCAACAAGACTTCTTTTTAAGGAAGTTGAAGAAAAATTAAAGACTTCCAAGTAACTAATTACTCGTAACTTCCATCCAAACTTTTAGCTATCTGGTCAATTCTTTTAATTTGAGGGTTTGTTGTTTCAATTGTTATTTGGTTTGCCTTGCAGGTAATTTTTATTTGATCTGTTTCAAGTTTAAAGGTTTTGTTTCTCTCGTTTCTTTCAATAAACTCTAACAGTCTTCTGATTTGTTCGTCTTGAACTATCAGGCAAGAATTTTCTTTTATTAATTTTAAGTCTTTTGCTATTTCTTCAATGTTCATGGTTCCAATCATTTCAGGTTTAAAGCAAAATTCGCTTATAGACAGGGTTTCAGCTATTTGTTTGATAAATTCTATTTCTTTGTTTTTTGAAGGAAACATGTAAGTCCTGTAATTCCTGAAATTCTCTAAAAACAAAGCATTTTGAGTTACTTTGCTTTCAAAATCCTTTAAAATAAAATTGAATCTCTTTAAATTGTTATCCAGTTCCTTGAAAACTTTTAACAAGTTCTTATTGTTTGTCAGCTCGTTAAAGTATTCAATCATTATTGGACTGTCTTCAGTGACACTTTCAGCTTCTTTTAAACTAGAAGTAATGGTTTTCATGCTTTCATTTAACTTGTAAAGATTTTCCAATAACAAGTTAGTTCTATACATTTCTTTTTCAGCTGTCTTTACAGCTTCCCTTAACCTGACTTTTTCACTAAGCATTCCCTTTCCCCTAAACAAATGTTCTTAAAGACAATTTATAATATTATTGTTTTACAGTTTCTTAGGTAGTTTAGTGTTGTGGTTGAATTGAATGTTAAAAAGTTTCGTGAAGACTTTTCATTTTTTGAGAATTCTAAAACAAAAGGAATAGTTTACTTTGATAATGCGGCAACTTCTTTAAAGCCAAAACAAGTAATCAAGGCAGTTAGTGATTATTATTCAGAGTACCCTGCAAACATTCATCGGGGTTTGCATAAAATGTCTTCTCGTGCTTCACAAGAGTTTGAGGAAAGTCATAAAACAATGTCAAAATTTATTAACGCTAAAGAACAAGAAATTTTTTACACTAGAAATACTACTGAAAGCATTAACCTTGTAATGCGCTTGCTTTTAGAGGAAAAGTTTTTTCAAAAAGATGATGAAATTCTTTTAACTGAAATGGAACACCATTCAAATCTTTTCCCGTGGCTTTATCTTCGCAAGTTTGGAGTTAAAGTAAAGTTTGCTAAATTAAATGAAAACTTTGAATTAGATTTAGATAACTTTCACTCTCAACTAACACCTAAAACTCGTTTGGTTGCAGTAACTCATGTTTCAAATACTTTAGGCACAATTAACCCTGTTAAAGGTTTAGCAAAAATTTCTCACGATAATAGTTCTTTGTTTTTAGTTGATTCTGCTCAAGGCGTGCCAAGAATGCCTGTTAATGTTAAAAAAATTGGCTGTGATTTTCTTGCTTTCTCCGGCCACAAAATGCTTGCTCCTACAGGAATTGGTGTCTTGTATGCTGCAAATGATTTTCTTGACAAAAGCCCGCCATTCTTTTTTGGCGGCGGCACAATTGAAAATGCTTCAATTGAAAAACCAACTTTTCTTAAACCGCCAGAAAAGTTTGAAGCAGGTACACCACACATTGCCGGAGGCATTGGTTTAATGCATGCCTGCAATTATTTGAAAAAAGTAGGGTTAGAAAACATTCAAGAACATGAGTCAAAATTAGTTAAGCATGCTTTGCATCGTTTGTCAGAAATTCCTGAAATCAATGTTTTTGGAACTTTAAACCCTGAAACTCAAACTGGAATTGTTTTGTTTGAGTCAAAAAAGATTTCATGCCATGATTTAGCTTTAGCTTTAGATGAGTCTTTCAAGATTGCTGTCAGGAGCGGAATGCATTGCGCTCAACCACTAATTGAAAGCTTAAACTTTGACGGCTTAGTCAGGGCTTCATTCTACTTTTATAACACAATTGAAGAAGTAGACTTTTTTATTGAATCATTAAAAAAATTGTTAAAAGTTTTTGGTTAAATTTCTCTTTCAATCAAATAATCAGTTAAACTTTTAAGTAATTGTTTGCCTTCATTTTCTTTCAGGATTCCTTCAATTTCTTTCCAGCCTTTTACTGCTAACTCTTTAGCTTTCTTTTTAGCGTAATCAATTGAACCAGTTTCAACCATTAACTCAATTGCTTCCTTTATTAAGTTCTCGTCTTTAGTATGTAAGTCAAGAATCTCTAACAACCTGTTTCTTTTTTCCTTGTTTGAATTCTTTAAACAATGAATTACAATCAAAGTTCTTTTGCCTTCATTAATATCATCACCTAATTCTTTAGTCCATTCACTTGAAGGTTTAACGTTTAAAATGTCGTCTTGAATTTGAAAAGCTATTGCAGTGTTTTCAGCAAACAACCCAATTTTCTCAATTTTTTCTTCACTGGCTTCAGCCAGTATTCCGCCTAACTTTGCGGCAAGCCTTGCAAGCGTGCCAGTCTTGTAAGCACACATTTGAAGGTACTCTTCTTCTTTCACGTCTGATTTTTTTCCGTTATGCCAGACAATATCCATTCCCTGCCCAAAATGCAGTCTGGTTAATTCCAAAGAAATTAGATTATGGATGGCAAGCAAACTTTTTTCACTTAACTTGTAAGGGTTATTGTATAGTAAGTGAGTTGTCAAATAATACATTGCGTTTCCAGCGTTTACTGCTATATCAATTCCAAAACTTTTATGCGTGCAAGGCTTTCCTCTTCTTAAGTCACTGTTGTCTTCAATATCATCAACCATTAAAGTCCCGTTATGAATGACTTCAACTATTGGCTGAAAGTGTTTTGCTGTTTCTTCTTTCCCGCCTAAAGCTTGATAGCTTGCAAGCATCATTGTAGGTCTCCATCTTTTACCGCCTCTGCCAAGTAAATCCCAGATTGGTTCACTGATAGCTTTAGTTGAAGTGAATTCATCAAAAGCAAAACTTGGTTTTCCTAAAACTTTTTCCAGCCACTCTTTGTCAAGTTTTCTTGGAATAACTTTCTCTATTTCAAGGTTAACGTTTACTGCTTTTTCTTCTAAAACTTTTTTTACATTCATTCTTGTTTCACTTTAATTGGTTGGGGTCGCCGGGACTCGAACCCGGGTTAACAGGTGACTCCCATTATTGAAGTCATTGCTTTTCAGCTCGTTTCACCTATTCTTTTCGTCATCAACAAGTTAAAAACAACTTGTTTCAGTAACCCCAAAACAATAATTAATTGTCTGGAGCCTGCTGGGATAGCCACTACCCTACGACCCCTGTAATAAAAAGAATTGAAAAGAAAACAATATAAAAAGAGGGTTTATTGTTTTTTCTTCAGCCATTCTCGGTCAAGAATGCCGTAAGTTATTTGGTCAAAGTATTTGCCGTTAATTAAAGAGTTTTCTCTCAAAATGCCTTCTTTTACTGCGCCAAGCTTTTCAATTGCTTTAATTGACCTCACGTTTTTCTCGCATACGCCTGCAGAAACCCTGTGCAATTTTAATTTCTTGAAAATATAATCCAAGAGCAATTTTTTTGCTTCAGTATTGACTCCAGTTCCCCAAAACTCTTTTGCAATCCATGTTTCTATGTAACCTGTTCTGTGTTCTTGGTTTATGTATCTTAATCCTGTTTTGCCAACAATTTTTCTTGTTTTGTTTAAAACAATCACTAGTCTTAAGGCTTTACCTTTTATTACTTGTAGCAAATATTCTTTTATTATTTCTTTAGTTTTATTAACGTTTATTGAAGGATAAGATGCAAATGCATAATATTTTTTGTCTCTTGGTTTCACTAAGCTGGACAATTCTTTTGCGTCACTAATTTTAATTGGTCTTAAGGTAACTTTTTTTCCTTTTAAAACAATGTCTTTCATTTTTTATTCCTCTTAAGCCACTCGTCTTTTAGCAGTCCGTAATAATGTACGTTATAATATTTTCCTTTTTTTTGGAAGCTTTCTCTTTCTGTTCCTTCTTTCTTGAAACCAAATTTTTGAACTGCTTTAACACTCATAGTATTTTTAGTGATTATTTTAGCGCAAATTCTGTGCAATTTTAGTTTCTTGAAACCAAAGTCTAGCAATAACTTTTTGGCTTCATTGTTGATTCCTTTTCCCCAGAACTCTTTTGTAATCCAAGTTACAATTTCTGAGTTCTTTTGTTCCGTGTTTATCCGCAGTAATGATGTTGAACCTATCACTTGATTGTTCTTATATAGCACTATAACAAAATTATATTCTTTTCCTTTACTCCAGTTTTTTTTACAATCTTTAATCCATTTAATTTCTTTTTTAAAACTCACTGGCGTTGGAGTTGAAAGAAACCTGTTTATTTCTTTGTTATTAATATGTTTCATTAATTCTTTTGCATCGCTAATTCTTGGACAACGCAAAGTAATTCTTTTTCCTTTCAATTCCACTTTCTTCATTTTCTCACTATCCTGTTCTAGCAAGTCTTCCTGTTTTTTTCACGTACTTTTCAGTTAAACTAAAAACAATTAATGACAATGGAATTAAAATTATTGTTATTGCAATCAATGGCAGAATGTTAGTGTAAAACAATTGAGTTATTGTTGCATTATTAATGACTGCTTCTCTTGTTCCCTGCAAAGCATAAGTTACTGGGCTTAACCTTGAAATTACTTGAATTGTTTCAGGTAGTACAGTTATTGGGTAAAAGATTCCTGAAACAAACATTAGTGTTCCTCTGACAATGTGTGTTGCAGTAATTCCTCTCTCTGGCCAAAGCATTGGCAGTATTGAAACCATGATTCCAAGAAACGACATTGCAATTGCAGACAACGCAATCATTATCATTACACTTAATGGATTTAAGTTAACTAATTCAAGGTTAAAGAAAACAATTACAGTTATCATTAAAATTGAAAACCTTACAAGTCCCCAGATGATGCCGAAAGCTGCAGTTGAAGCAAGGAAAATAATTCTTTTCATTGGAGCCATTAAAGTGTACTCTATTGTGTTCTCTCTTGTTTCCCAGTGAATTTTTTCAGCTATAGTTGAAAAAACCGAGTTCAAGAAACTCCACATAAAACTCCCAATAACCAAAAACAAGGTTAGTTCTGTAGAGTTAGCGCTAATGTTTGTCACACTATTAATTCCGTAACCAATTAATCCAATGCTTAAAGCAAAAATAATGTCATTAAAAATCCAGCTTAACTGCCAAATCCATTTTTTTCTTTTCATGGCTAAGTTTTTGAAAATTATTCCCTTAAATTGTTTTTTTTCCATTTTTTCACCCGGTTCTCGCTAACTTTCCAGCCTTTTTTGCGTGCTTTTCAATTAAACCAAAAATATAAAGTGATAAAGGCAGTAACACTATTGAAATCACAATCAATGGCATAATGTCACTGGAAAATAACTGGCTTACTGTTGCGTTATTAATTATGGCTTCACGCATTCCCTGTAAAGCGTAAGTTGCAGGACTTATTTTTGAAATTAATTGCACTGCTTCAGGTAAAACTGTTATTGGGTAAAAAATGCCTGAAACAAACAAGAGAATTCCTTCGAAAATATCGACTGCTTGTTCGCCTTCTTCCGTGCTAAGCAATGGCAGTGTTGCCGCAATAATTCCTAAACCAACAAATGCAATGCTTGAAAAAAACATTATTACTATAACTGAAACAATGTTTACTGAAGCAAGGCTAATGTTAAAAAAGAATGATACAAGAACTAAAACAATCAAAAACTTTGTTATTCCTAAAATAAACGCGTAAATTATTGTTGAAGTCAACTGAATGCTTCTCTTTACTGGCGCCATGAAAGTGTATTCTATTGTTCCCTCCCATCTCTCCAATTGCACTGTGCTTCCAATAACCCAAAACATGCTTGCAAGGTAAGTCCACATAAAGCTTCCAATAACCAAGAACAAGGTTAGTTCAGCTGAATTAACTGAAAGGTTTGTTACACTGTTAATTCCATAACCAATTAATCCGACACTTAAAGCTATAATGATGTCGTAAAACAAGAACACTATTTCCCAAGCCCAGTATTTTCTTGTCAAGTCAGTTTGCCTGAAAAAGAATCCTGCAAGCTGTCTTCTTAACTTAATCATTTTCTGCCACCAAACTTTTTCCAGTAAGGTTAAAGAACACGTCTTCAAGTGATGGTACTGCTTGGTTTAAGTGAACTAGTCTTAAATTGTTTTTGTTTAAAACACTAAAGATTTTTGGCAGGGTACTGTCAAGGTTACTGCATTCAAACAAAATGTTTTTCCTGCCTTCCTGCATTCTCAAGTCCTTTAATTCCTTTATTTTTTTTAATTCTTTCAAAGCTTTTAAAGCATTATTTAAGTGAATGCTGTAAACTTTTCTAGTGCTAACTAAAGCACGTAATTCTTTTAAAGTTCCCAAAGCAACTACCTTGCTTTCATCCATTACTGCAATTCTGTCACAAAGTTCTTGTGCTTCATTCATGTCATGAGTGCATAAAATTATTGTAAGTTTTAATTCTTTCATTACTTTTTTAATGAATTCCTGAACTTGTTTTTTTGACACTGGGTCTAATCCAGTTGTTGGTTCATCTAACAATAACAATTTTGGGTTGCTTAAAAAACCTCTAGTTATAGCTACTTTTTGTTGCATTCCCCTGGATAAGTCGCCTACTTCCTCGTTAATTTTTTCTTTTTTAAATCCAAGTTTTCTGAAAATCTTTTCAGATCTTTCAATTGCTTCCTTGTCGCTTAACCCGTAAAGTCTTGCACCATAAAAAAGGTTGCTTTTAACTGAAAGTGCTTTAAAAAAACTTGCTTCCACGCTAACACGGTTAATTAATTTTTTGACTTCAAAAGCATCTTTAACGATATCTAAGCCAAAAACAGTGATTTTGCCTTTGTCAGGCAATAACAGGGTTGAAAGCATTCTGATTAAAGTGCTTTTCCCGCTGCCATTTGGCCCAAGAATGCCAAAAATTTCTCCTTCTTTTACTTTAAAGCTAACGTTTTTGACTGCATAAAACTTTTGTTTAGTCACAAGACTCTTCAATCCCTTGACATTCTTGTCCTTGAAGTGCTTGCTTACGCTTTGTACGTTTACAGCAATCTTTTCATTATTTTTCTTTTTATTCATTTAAATCCCTTTAAGTTAGTTATTAATTTTAACAGTCCAGTAACTAACCTTGACTGCAATAGCATAGAAAAAAAGTTTTTGTTTTGAGCGCTGAAAACTTGAAACCAAGGTTAATGACTTTCAATTAGACTAGGTCTGCAGTCATTAAAAACCATTTAGGAAAATTCAAATCCATTTTCAACACATTAAACAATTTATTATTCATTATATTATTCGAACCAATATTTAAAGGTTCTGTTTAATCGCTGTTTGACGAAATATCGTTTCTGTGTTTTTTGTATTGTTTTAAATAATCTTTTTCTTTAATGTTTTTATGAGCGAAGAGTTTTATGTAATTGTTGATGAAAAGGATAATGTTTTGGAGAAGGTTCCAAATACTGATTATGATCCGTTAGAAAGAACTTACTCTGTTAGAACTGTTGCTGTGCTGGTTTTTGATTCAAAGGAAAGACTTTTGTTACAGTTTTGTCAAAAACACAAGAAAATTAGTCCTGGCACTTGGGATTCTAGTGCTGGTGGGCACGTTAATTTTGGTGAAACTTACAAGCAGGCCGCGTTAAGAGAATTAAACGAAGAACTTGGAATTACTGCAAGCGTTAAAGACTTGACTTTTGTTAAAAAACTTTACTTGAATGACAGACTGCCTTTGAACAACGTTCATTCAAGTATTTTCAAGTTAGTTTTTGATGGAAAAATTAAGTTTAATGAAAATGAAATTTCTGAAGTCAAGTGGTTTTCAATGAATGAAATTAGAGAAATGTTAAAAGAAAATAATTCAATTTTTTCAAGGCATTTGAAGGAAATATTGTTTTATTGTTTTAATGAGGGGTCATTGTATGAGTGAAGAAGAAGTTAGGCCTGTTGTTGATGAAAACGATAACGTTATTGGTAAAATTTCTGCTGAAAAATCAGAGACTTCGGGTTTAAGGCACAGGGTTTCACATGTTTGGGTTTTTAATTCAGAGGGAAAAATCTTACTGCAGTTGAGGCCTAAACACAAGAAAGTTTTTCCTAACACTTGGACTTCTTCTGTAGGCGAACACGTGATGTTAGGAGAAACATACGAGCAAGCAGCAGTCAGAGGATTAAAAGAAGAACTTGGGATTACTGTTAAACCAGAAAACATAGAATTCTTAAAAAAGTTTGATGTTGAAATTGAAGGAAACCATGAATTTCTTTCTCTTTATAAAACAGTTTTTGACGATGAATTTAATCCTGATTCAATAGAAGTTCAGGAAATAAAGTTTTTTTCTTTACAAGAATTAAAGGAAGTTATTGAAAACAATTCGAGTTCTTTGGATGGGTTCGTTAAAGTTTTTCTTGAATGGTTTTTTGAAAAATACAAGCTTGAAGACTTGGATGAAATTCTGCCTGTAGTAAATGAAAGAGACGAAGTTATTGGAAAGATTGCAAGAAGTGTTTCTGAAACATCTAATTTAAGGCATCGTTCCAGTCACGTTTTATTATTTAATTCTGAAGGAAAACTGTTAGTGCAGGTCAGGGCTTTGACTAAAGAGCTTGGAGCAGGAAAATTTGGTTCTAGTGCAGGAGAACACGTTAGATTAAATGAATCTTACGAGCAGGCAGCAGTCAGAGGGCTGGAAGAAGAATTAGGAATTAAATCTCCTTTTCCAAAAATAGTGTTCTTGAAAAAGTTTGATTTAAAGTTTGGAAAAAACCATGAATTTTACTCGTTGTATAAAACTGTTTTTGATGGAGCAATAAACTTTGACAAAAATGAAGTTGAAGAAGTTAAGTGGTTTTCTTTGGAAGAAATTAAAACTATTATTTTAAAAGAACCGGAAAGACTTGGAATCATTCTAAAGGCTTTTCTTGAATACTATTTTGAAAACCATTAGTTTTATTTACTCTATTGCTTTACTTTTAGTGAAATGAAATTCAAGTTATTTTTAGTTTTAATGATTGTTATTTTTTTAATGCCTTTTTCTAGTGCTATTTCTTCTTTTGAAGCACAAAACCTGGCTTCAAGTTATGCTTTAACTAAAGAAATTGTTGAAATTTATCCTTTGACCACGGTTTCTTTTGGTGGTGAAAGTTATTGGGTTGTAAGCATTCTTTCAAACAATAACTTGGCTTTAATGGTTCCGTTAAACAAAGAAACTGGTGTAATGCCTTCAAAAAACTTGACTAAAGAAAGTTTAATGCAGTCACAGTTTGTTTTGCGTTCAATTCAGTTTCTTTCAGATTCTTCGAGTAAAAGGTTTGTTTCAAACAAAATGAAATCTGATTTGGATTCTCTTGCAAACACTTTAACTTCAACTCAAACAAGGCTTATTAGCGGGTTGTTAAAAGATGAAAGTTTAGGTTCTGAAGTTCTTGATTCTGGTACTGCAACAGTCAAAGAGTTAAGTAATTTAATTGACTTGGTTGAAAGTATTTCAGGCAAGCTGGAAAAAACAATTAAAACTGAAAACGATTTTTTGTTTGAACCAAGGTTTGAGGATTTAACTAGTTTAAAGAAATCTTACCAGGAATTGTTTTTGGAAGTGAAATCATTGTCTAATGCTTCAGTTGATTACAGGCGAGAATCAGATGAACTGGTTTCATTACTGCTTCAGCCAGAATTAGATATTGATGAGTCAACTAGAATAGTTTACTTGGATTACGCGGAAGTACCTTACAATGAAACAGATGTTAGTTCAATTATTTCTCTTGCAGGCGAGGAAGAAAGTATTATTAACCAAATTTTTTCTGAATCTTTAGCGACAGCAGACTTTTCAAATAACTTGGATTCAAGAATTAAAAGACTTCAAGCTTTTAATGATTTGTATTCTTTTGACTCTGCTTTTAACAGCAAGACAGGTTATGATTCTTTAGATCAAGCAGTCCATGAAATTCTTCACGAGAACAACATTAATAACTGGTTAGACCAGGACACTGTTAGATTGCTTAGAACTAATTGGAGTCAAGCTGAAAGATACTTTGAATCAGGTTCTTTTGAGTCAGCTTCAGAGTATGCGGTTAGTGCTAAAGCAAACGTTATAACAATCAAGAATGCTGGAATTTCTTTACAACCAGTAACTCCGGAACCCTTGCCTGTAAGTCAAGAGCAGGGAATAATGCTTGTCGTGGGGTTAATTGTTTTCCTTATAATTATCACTATTGTGAGAAAAACTTTTATTAAAGGAAAACAAGAACCAGTGCAGGAAAAAGACGTTGAAAATCCTTTCAATTAATTTTAAGCGTAAATTTCTATTACGTCCATGTTTTTTAGTTTGTAGTCAAGTTTTACTCTTTGTCCGGGAAACTTGCTTGAACCCCAAACCTTAACATACTTTAGATTTCTTGCAAAATCTTTGTGTAATTGTTTTGCAACATTTCTTACAGTGTCATTTTTTTTTAAAACTAACGGGTCATTGTAGTCTGGTTTTCCGCCGGGTTTTTTAGTGAAAACTAGTTTTTTTTCTAATAACAAGAACAAGTCAGAGTTAAGTTTTTTCCAGTCAGTTTTCTCATTAAGTTCTGTTATTTTTAAGTCTAGTTCTTTTTCTTTAACAATTCTCTCTAATTCTTTTTTCTTTAACTCTAATTCTTTTTTGTTTAACTTTGAATTAAACTTGTTTGACAGCAGGATTATTCCTTTCTTGAAAGTGATTCTGGGGTTTAAGGAGTCAGCTACTTTTTCTAAAGTTGTTTCTTCTTCTAGTATGACATCACAGTGTCTTAAGCCGGCGTTAATCAGGAATTCTTTTAATTTTTCGGGGTTGGTTTTCAAAAACTTTTTTCCAGTAATTTGAATTCCTTTAAAGTTACTTTTTTTGATAATAATTTTTGGCTTGTTTTTTCCAACTTTAATTAAAGCGTTATTTAATTCAATTAAAATTAATTCTAGTTCGCTTAAAGCATTATTGTTATCTAACACTATTCCTATGGCGTCACAATTCCTGATAATTGAAAGCAATTTTAGTCCGTCAGCTTTTCCTTTTGACGAGTCAGTAATTATTCCTGGAATTTCAACTAACTGAATCCAGGCATTATTATAGTTCATCATTCCTTGAACTGGTTTTTTTGTCGTGAAAGGATAACTTGCAATTAAAACGTCAGCGTTAGTTAGTTTTTTTAATAACCAGCTTTTGCCCGAATTAGGACAGCCGACTAAAGTAACTTGCCCTACACCTTCTTTTTTTACTGTTAGAGTTCTGCCGTCAGTTGAAGCCAGTCTTTTTTGCTGGTCTCTTTGTTTTTCGATTTCTTTTTTAGTTAAAGCAATTTTTCTTGCAATCTCACTTCTAATGTTTTCTCCGCCTTTATGAGCGGGAGCAGTTGAACGCATTTCCTGTAAAGCTAAAATTTTGTCTGTTAAACTTTTTGCTTGTTCATATTTAGCTTGAGCTTTAGAAAACTCGATTGAAACGTTTGCAGGCATGACATCATTTCAAGTAGTTTAAACTGTTCTTTAATTGAACGCTTTCCTCGCCTTTAGAAGTTTTAATTCTTATTTCTTGAATACTGGAATTTAAGGAAATTCGTTTTGCAATCCTTAACAATGCATCATAATAGTTTGTTTCAGTTATAACTGGTTCTTCTAAAACAAATTTTTTAATATTCCCTAATTGTTTTCCTAAAACAATTAAGTCTTTAGCTGACTGTAATTCAGGGTTAAAAGTTGTTGTAATCTCGTAATCAATTTTTGACTGTTTTAAAATCCTTAAACTCTTTTTAATCTCGCTTAACTTTGGTGGTTTCTGGACTGCCTTCAAGTACTTTTTTTGGTTTAAAATAGTTTTAATTTTTAACTGCACGAAGTCAACTAAATTGTTTCGAATTAATTCAAACAATATTGCCGGCTGTGTACCGTTAGTAACAAGTTTGACTTTCAGGTTGGCTTCCTTTAATTCTTCAATAAAAAAGAACAAGCTTCGGCCTTGAAGTGTTGCTTCTCCGCCGGTTATTACTACTGCATCAAGGCTTTCAAGGTTATCTTCTAGAACTTGAAAGAATTTCTCCATTCTAATTAAACGGTTTTTCTTTCCTTTAATTAAATCTCTGTCAAAAACACAGTCCCTGCATTTATAGTTACAGCTACTGACAAAAACTGTTGCCGCAGTCTTATTATTCCAGTGTTCAGTGCTTCTAGGAATAAAACCTACAATCTCCAATTTCCTTCACCCCTATTATAGTTAAATCATAAAACTTTTAATATTGATTACTACTTATTATTTTAGGTGAAAACTTGGTTCAAGTCTTAAATTTTACTTTAAAAGAAAAACCAGTGGCAAAAAAATTCTTAAAAAACTTTGAAGAAATTAAATCAGGCACAGTTTTCGAGGAATTAAGATGCAAAAAAGATGACTGCATTATAACGTTATACAATTCAGGCAAAATAGTTATTCAGGGAAAAACAGAAAAAAACGAAATTGCAATTAAAAACTTGTTGTTAGAAAAACTAAAGTTTAATTCTGTTTTAGAGTTAGGTTTTGATGAAGTTGGAAGAAGTGAAATTACTGGCCCGTTTGTTATTTCAGGAGTTTTAGGCAGGCAAGATAATTTGCGAGAGTTAAGGGACAGCAAAAAAACTTCAAAAATTCAGGAAAAATTTGAAATTGTTTCAAAAAACTCTTTAAGCCAGTCAATTGTTTCTTTTAACCCGGAATTAATTGATTTCTTAAGAAAAAAAGGTTTAACTTTAAATGAAATTGAAGTCTTAACCTTGAACAATATTTCACAGCTTTACCTTGACTTGCTTGGAAAACTTGAAATTAAAGCTGACGGCTCTAAATTAAATAATTCAAGAAAAGAAATTGATTTCCTTGTTGGAGGAGATGACAAAGACTGTGTTATTTCTGGTGCAAGCATTACAGCCAAATTCTTTCGAGACAAGTCAAAAAATAATTTTAAAAGAAAAACCTGGAAAACCAAAAAATAGTTTTATTCTTCAATGTCTTCATCCAAGTACTTGACTTTTTCTTTTAATTTTTCTAATTGTTTTTTGTCTAGTTCTTCTTTTTTTACTTTTGCTCCGATTAAAGCCCCACTGCCAAAAGGACACTCCAAAATTAAAGTAAAATTTATTCCGCCTTTTCTTGTTTCAGTAAACCTTGCAAGTTCTTTTCTTGCCAGCCTTGCTTCATCTGACTGATCGTTATTAGTTTTAACTGACATTTTTTTTGCAACATCCTCTAACCTTTTTAAAACTCCTTCAATGTTAGTAAAATAGCCTTCTGCTGTAGGACTAGGTTCAATTAACACCCCTAACTCTGGAATTCTTAAAGTAGTAGTACTGGATTTAATGACTTTAGTTTCCAAGTCTTTGACATCAGAAACTTTAATAGTGTATCTTGTGGGTTCATGTTCTGCTGTTGGCATTACTTCACTTAACTTAAAACCGCATTTATTGCAGGCAATACTTGAAATCAAAACAGTTCCAAAAACAGGAACTTTTTCTTCTACTTCTGAAGCAATTGCTTGATTAGAACAGCTAGGGCATTCAATTGCCATACTCTCACAAGCTTCTTTTTCTTTTTTAGTCATATTAAAAATTTTAGAGGAAAGCTTTTTTAAAACATCCCTTAGTGCTTCTTAGCCTCCTTTAGGTTATGTTTAAGTTACTGCTTTCTTTTAACTGGTTTTTCAGTTCCCTGATTTCTTCTTCCATTTGTTTTTGATTGTATCTTAAAGAATTAAGCTTGTTTGCAAGATTTTGAACAATAAACTGGTTTTTCTTTAATTCAATACTATTACTTGCAGGCATTAGAATTTGTTTTTTTAATTCACTTACACTGTCTTCAACTGGTTTTACTGTAATTTCTTGTTTTTCCTGAAAACTCACAAGGTTTTTTGGAGTGTTTGATTGTTTCATTCTTGCAAGCAATTCGCTTGACTTCATGTTTAAGGCTTCTTTTTTTGTTGGTAGCTGGGTTTGTTCTTCTAGTTCTTCTTTTGAAGCAATTTCTTTTTTGATTTCAATTAATGGTTCTGCTTGCATAATTGGTTCCTGCGATTCAGCTGGCTTTGTAATTGTTCTTTTTTCTTCTTGCTTAGATTTTTTTCTAGGTTTTTCTGTTTTTGTAATAAACAGCAATCCATGACCTAAAAGCAGTGACACGATAAAAACACTTAAAAAAAGCGTTGTTAAAACCATTGTTTCCCCTTCTACCCTATTTTATTCTTTAACTGAAAGATTATAAAAAGCAATTGCATTATTTGAAGTTTTTTCCTCTACTTCCTGAAGGCTTAAACCTTTAATTTCAGATATTTTTTCAGCAACTTTTAACACCATTGAAGGACTGGCTTTTACTTTATTAAAACTAACCGGGGAGTCTGTTTCAAGCAATAAGTTTTCTAAAGGAATTTCTTTTACAACTGCTTCTTTTTCTTTACTGTAAAGAATTGCTGGCCCGACTGAAATCATTAACCCTTGACTTACTGCTCTTTCAACTAGTTTCCTGCTGTCAAAAAACCAGTGCATTAAAATTCTAACTTTAAATTCTTTAACTATTTCAAGGCATTGTTTTTGAGCAAACCTTGAGTGAACTATAACTGGTTTGTTTAGCTTTACTCCAAGAGAAAGAAAACTTTTAAACAATTTTTCTTGCAGGCATTTTTCTTCAAAACTTTTTTTACCACTAAAATCTAATCCTGTTTCACCTAAAGCTTTTACTTTTTCTTTATTTTCGTTAATTAAGTCAATTATTTTCAGAATTTCTTTTTCTATTTCTTTTTCTTTGCCTGGTTTAACGTTTTGAGGGTGAAATCCAAGGCAAGGGATAACAGAGTCAAATTTTTCAGCTATTTTAAGAGTCATTAAACTTGACTCTAAGTCTTCAGAACAGGAAGCCATAAATTTAACGTTGTCTTCAAGGGCTTTTTGAATTACTTTTTCAAGCCCTTTAATTGCGGTTAAATGAGAATGAGAGTCAACAAACATTTGGAAAACCTTAATAAACTTTTGGCTTACAATTACTTTTAATAATCGTTGGTTAAAACTTTTTTTAACAGTTTAACTTAATTAAAGGGAGTAATTTTAATGGCAAAACAAAATAAGGCTAAAAAACCATCCAAGAAAGTTAAAGAAATTAAAAAGAAAACAGTTAAATCTGTTGCAGTTAAACCGGTTCCAGTTTCAACCCCAGAAAATTTAGATATAATAAGTTCTCCAGTACAGGAACCTGAAACTAAGGAAAAACAAGGAATGCCGTTATATTTGATTGGTTTAATTGTTTTATTAGTTGTTGTAATTATTGCCAGTGCTGGTTTTTTCGTTTATTTTAACCAAGAACCAATAGATGAACCAATTATTCCTCCTGAAGAAGGAACTTTAAGGGTTATTGCAGTAATTGATGAAAGCTGTGTTTTTTGTGATAATGTCAGAAGTAATTCTTTTCTGGCAGTTTTAACTTCTAATAAAATTAATTACGAGTTAACGTCAGTAGTAGATGTTTTCTCTGAAAATGGTCAAGCTTTAGTTGAGTCTTTTGGATTGGATAGAGTTCCAGTGGTTTTAGTTGACGCGGCTTCAATTGACAGTAATTTTTCTTTGCGTACTGTTGACGGGCAAGAAATTCCTTTAGGTGGTTACTTAAAAGAAGAGTTTGAATTAATTCAAGGAGTTTATGTTGTGCCAGAATTATCTCTTCTTCCAGGAATGATTCACACTGAAACTTTTTTAGGCAAGCCAACCGGTGCGTGCCTTTCAAATGAAACAGTAGTTGAAGTATTTAATGATCCTTTTTGTTCTGCTTGTATGGCATCAAAACAATTACTGAATGAAATTAAAGCTAATTTCGAGCCGCAGGGAATAAAGTTTATTTACAGGAATTTTCCCACTGTTTCATTAGATTATTATGACCAAGGTTTTGGTTTAGTTCAATTAAATGGTAAAGCTTTTGTTTGCGCTGAAAAACAAGGCGTAATTGATGAAATGGAAGACTGTTTTTATGATTATTATTGTGATTCAACTGGAAACAAGGATGCTACAGTGGAAGAAATTCAATCTTGTGTGTTAAGCCCGCATTATGGAACGGTTTTAAGTTCTGATGAAGTTTACGGGTGTGTTGATAGAATTTTGGGTGAAGTGGGTTTTGAAGGAGAAGAATTTGATGCGGAAAAACAAGAATTTATTGACTGTTTTAACACAAACCAAACAGTCTGGTTTGATGATATTGTCAGAGCAGAAAACCATTATATTTCCAGTACTCCGATTGCAATGATTAACTGTAAGTATTTAACTCACGCTGCGAAATCCGGTGACATTCTGTGTCATTTAAACCCTGACTTGAATGGTTGTGTTAGTGCTCAACAATGAAACTCAAAATAATTATTGTTTTAGTTTTTCTTTTTTTTCTTTTAATTCTTTTTTCTGGCTGTCTTGAAAACCTTGAATGTGAAAAAACAGTTGACTGTAAGTTTGCTGATTTTAATTCAAGTCAAGCCTTTTTTTGTCCAGAGGATTCTTGTGCAAACCAACTAATTCAAGCATTCAATTCAGCTGATGAAAACATTGACATTGCAATTTACAGTTTCACTCATGAAAGAATTTATAACGCTTTAATTCAAGCAAAACAAAGAGGAGTAAACATTAGAGTTGTATTAGATTTCCAGCAATCACAAACCCAGTATTCAGTTAAAGACTTTTTAATTGAAAACAATGTTGATTTAAGAATTGATAACAAGCCTGGGTTAATGCATAACAAGTTTGCAGTAATTGACAACTCAATTGTTTTCACTGGTTCATTTAATTATTCTTTGAACGGCGACACCAGAAATGATGAGAACTTAGTTTTGTTAACTGAGCCATCAACAATTCAAGCTTTTGCTTTAGAGTTTGAAGAAATCTGGAATGAATCAAGGTTACCTGAATGAAAAGAAAAACTTTTTTTCAAGACTTTACTTTAATGATTCCAGAAAACGTTTACTTTCCAGAAGAAGACTCTGAATTATTAGCAGAAAACCTTAAAATTGAAAAAAACTCAATTGTTTTGGATTTGGGTTGTGGTTCAGGAATTCAATCATTGCAGGCTTTAAAGCTTGGGGCAGGAAAAGTTTTTTGTTTAGACTTAAATCCTTTAGCTCTAAAAACCACTAAAGAAAACCTTGAGTTAAATGGTTTTAAAGAAAACCAGTTTACGTTAATTGAAAGCAACTTGTTTGAAAAAGTTCCTGAAACCTTAAAGTTTGACTTAATAATTTTTAATCCACCCTATGTTCAAACACAAAATCTAGGACACTCTTCCTCTGAACAAGCTGTTAATGGCGGCCATAAAGGCAGACAAATTACTGACGTTTTCCTAAAACAGTTTTCTTCTTTCTTAAAACCTTCTGGCACTCTTTTCCTTTTACAGTCTAATTTAAACAACGTTCAAAAAACCAAAAAAATTCTTTCGTCCTTAAACTTTCAATCTGAAGTCATTGCTTGCAAAAAACTTTTCTTTGAAGAACTGGTTGTGCTGAAGGCTAAAAGAAAAACTTTAAATTAAGAACATTCTTTCTTCTTGCATGCATTTTCATTTGCCTGGTTTTCTGGCACAATATTGTTTTAACAGAGAGTTAAATGAAGCTTACATAATGTTAGCCATAAAGTTTTTTGCAATTTCTTTAATTGGAATCTTTCTGCCAGTTTACATTTATTTGTTAAACAATTCCATTATTGATGTAATTTTGTTTTTCATTGTTTTTTCTATTGCAATGGCTTTTTTTATGCCTCTTGGAGCATTGTTTGCTTCTCGTTTTGGTTATAAGCATTCAATGCTTTTAAGCATGCCTTTACAAGTAGTGTTTTATTTAATGTTAAGTTTTGTTCAGCTTGATTTTACTTTGTTGTTAGTTGCAGCTGCTTTAAATGGTTTGGCGTCAAGTTTTTTTTGGATTGCTTTTCACGCTGACTTTGCTTTAAACTTTTCCAGAAAGAAGGCTGGAGCTGAAGCAGGTTTTTTTGATATAGCAATGATGCTGCCAACAATTATTGGGCCAATTGCTGGTGCTGCAATCATTACTTTTCTTGGCGGTTTTGAATTGCTTTTTTTGGTTGCTGCTTTAATTTTATTGTTTTCTGTTATTCCGTTATTTTTTTCTCCTGACAAGCATGAGCCGGTAAGAATTTCTTTTAGGGATTTAAAGAAAAAGAATTCTTTTAAATTATTCTTGCTGAATTTTGGTGCTGGAATAACCCAGTGGGTTGAAGCTTTTTTCTGGCCTTTATTTATTTTCATTATTGTTGGTTCTTTTTTAAACCTTGGTTTTATTACTACTGTTGGTTCTTTTCTGACAATTCTTACAGTGCTTTATTTTGGAAAACTCGCTGATTCAAAGCAAAAGGGGTTGCTTTTAAATGCCTCAATTTTTGTTTTCATTATAACAAAATTTGTCAGGGGTTTTGTTACAACAATTATTCCTTTGTTTGCTTTAGAGGTTACTGGAAAAGTTTCTTTAGAAGGCATGAAAATCCCTTACCATGCAAGAGTTTACGGTAAAGCTGACAAGAAAAACGTTTACGAGTATTTTATAATTCGGGAATTCAATTTAATGGCTGGAAGAATTATAATTCTGCTTATTGCTTTGGCTTTAAGTTTTAACCTTTATTACATGTTTGTTGGAACCTTTATTGTCAGTGGTTTAGCAAGCTTTACAATGTTTCTGGCAAAATAAGTTAAACTAGTTTTTTCAATAATTTGACGGTTTCTTTTGGTGTCATTGAAACAAGTTCTATTTTTGCTATTTCGTCAACAAACCCATGGTCTCCTTTAAACCTTGGAATTACATGAAAGTGTAAGTGGTGAATGCTTTCTCCTGCTACTTTGCCAATGTTGGCTCCAACATTAAACCCTTGAGCTTTCAAAGCTTTTTTCAACAATTTACAGGCAGTGTTAATCATTTCCATTAAAGCATTTCTTTCAGTTTCATTTAATATTGTAAGAGAGTGCGCGTGTTTTTTGCTTACTACAAGCAAGTGCCCGTCAGTGTAAGGAAACTCGTTAGCCAAAAGAATTGCGTTCTCATTTTCAGTTATTTTGAATGATGGTTTTTTCTTACAAAAAACGCATTTACCTTTTTCTATTAAAGGTTTTTTCTTGTAATATTTTTTTCTTATTGGAGCGTAAAACAATTCATTCAATTCTTCTCACTTCTTTTCACTTTAAAACTTTCATCAACTCTTCTCTTAAAATTCTTCCAAGAATGTTTCCGTCAACTTTTCCTTTAAATTCTTTCATTAACTCGCCCATTAAAGGTTTTAATGCTCTCTCACCCTTGCTTTTTACCAGTGAGTTATTTAAGTTAATTATTTTTTTAACTTTTTCTTTTATCACGTCATCTGACACTTTCTCTATTTTCATTTGTTTTAATATTTCTTTTAATTCTTCTCTTGAATTCAAACTCCATAATTTTAAAACCTGTAATTGAATGTCTTTTGGAATTACTCCTTTGTCAACTTGAATTAAAAGTTTTTCAATCATTTCATTTGAAATTAACTTAACTTTTACGCCTTCTCTTTTCAATTGAGTTAAACCTTCCAACAATATTACTGCGGCATTAACTGGGTTAACTTTCTTTTTAAGCAGTTCTTCAAAAAACCTTGCATGATTGTTTAAAATCATGTCAGTAACCAGTTTCCCGCTTAACTTGTATTTAAAGTAAAGTTTTTTTCTTTCTTCAACTGTTAAAGGCAAACTCTTTTTTAACTCTAACAATTTTTTTTCTTCAATTTTCACTGGCCTTAAATCTGTTTCAGGGTACATTCTAGCCGAACCAGAAATAGTTCTCAAGAAAACACTGTTACCGTCTTGTAAAGCTTGTCTTGTTTCTTCCGGTACTTTTTCTAAAAAAACTCTTAACCTTTCAACTATTTCTTTTAAGGCTTGCATGCATTCTTTTTCTTTTCCCATTACAATTACAAAGCCGTCACTTTTCTCGCATCTTAAAGACTTTTCAATTAATTCAACTTCTCTTTCACTTAAACCATAACCTGGCAGTTCGTCAGAGTGAATTAATCCCTTCAAACTAGTTTTAATTTTAACATGATCTGCTAACTCTGAACCAACTCTTCTGTTTGGCTGTAAGTCAAAGTCCAGTAAACCATTAAAGTTTTTTACTTTTAAACCATAAATTGTTTGCCTTAAATTCAAAGCATTTCTTACAAGGTTAGAGTTACTGTTTGAAAGCATTTTCGTTAAATTAATTGGTTTTAATTCAAAGTCTTCTTTTCTTGCTTCCATTGACAGCAAGGTTTCCTTTAACTGCAGTAAGTTTAACTGTCTTAAAACTTCCCTTTCAGCAAACAAGTCAATTAACTCTAAATCCTGCACTCCCTTTATTTCGACTCTTGCACCATCATTAATTGAAACGTTAACGTCTTGTCTGATACTTCCTAAACCTCTTCTTGCTTTACCTGTTCTTCTAACTAATTCCCCTATTTTTCTAGCACAGTCTTTTACTTCTATTGGTGATTCTAGTTCTGGTTTTGTCACTAATTCAATTAAAGGAATACCTAATCTGTCTAACTTGTAAACTACTTCGTTTTCAGTTTTAATTATTTCTCTGCCCGCATCTTCTTCTAATGCAAGCAAAGTCAAACCAACTTTTTTTCCATCACTTAACTTTACTGTTCCGCCTAAACCATACAAGATTGTTCTCTGGAATCCGGATGGCAGTGAACCATTAACAATGGTTTTTCTCATTATCTGTAATTCTGAAAAAATCTTGCTTTCAGTCATTAAAGCAATTTCTAAAGCAGTGTTTAATGCTTCTTTATTGATTTCTTTTGGTGGTTCTTCATCTAATTCAATCAAACAATTAGTGTCGGTGTAGGCTTCAAAAATAATTTTCTTTTCTTTTCTCACTGCCTCTAAGGCCGCGCTGTCAAACAACCCTAACTCGGAAGCACTCAAATGCATTCTCCTCTCTACTCTAACATCCGGCTTGTCTTCTCTGATAATGCTTGGACAGTTGCAAAACAATTTACCAGTATTCAACTGCTGATGTACTTCCAATCCAGCCTTAAAACCCAACTTTTTGTAATCAGTAACCATTTTATATTCCCTAAAACATTAAGTCTATAAAGTATTTAAAATGAAGTGAGATTGATGCGTGGGAGAACTGGATTAGGGAGTCGGAGATTATCAAGCTTAAGTCCTTCTAGAAGAAAAAATCATTTAAGGCAGCAGTCAATAATGCGGAATTTAAAAAGACAAATCTTAAAACTTACTCCGGAGGATATTGAAAACAAAAGAAAGTTTTTTGAAAGAGTTTCAAAGGAAATAAAAAAAGGAAAACCTTCAATTTTAATGATTGACATGGATTACTTAAAAGAAATTAATGATAAGTTTGGGCATGATGCTGGAACAAAAGCAATTAATTTAGTTAAAAATTCAATGCAAAAAGTTTTCGGAAGAAATGCGGTCAGATGGGGTGGTGATGAATTCCTTGCTTTTTCTAGAGATACTGGAACGGAAATAAGAAGCAAATTAGTTGAATTAAAAAGAGTTTTCTTTGAATCATTTAAAAAAGAAAAATCTTTGTCTGAAATTGAACCTCCGTCTTTTAGTGTTGGAGTTGTTTCAAAAGAGAATGCTTTAAGTTATAATTCTGGAGAAAAAGTTTTTGGTGACATCAAAATTTTAGGCAATGATTCTGTTTTTAATAAAATGATTAAAATTGCTGATGCGGGAGCATTATACTCTAAGTCTGTTGGCAGGAACACTTCAACTTTTGCAAGCAAAAAAGTTTTTGGAAAAGAAAGAATTGGAATGCCTTTGCGTCCAACTAGAGCTGAAGGAAGACTACCTCCAACTGAAAGAATAAGAAAAATTGCAAGTAATTTTCGTAATCCAAATAAAAAGTCATTGCAAAGCGTTGCACTTTCAATTGCCAATCAAGCAGTCAGAGATAAAAGAGTTAGAAAACAAATGTTTGGTCTTTTGGTTGGAAATTTTAAGTCTAAGAGAGAGTTTATGTCATTTTATGTGGATTTAAGAATGCCTAACAAGCCAGCGCAAGTAAAAGAAATTCTAGCAAATCTTAACAGTGAGTTAAACCAAATTACTGATGCAATTGAATACAATAATACTTTACACCCTAATCCGCGAGATCCAGAAAGAATTCCAATTACTTCATTCAAAAAATATATTGAATTTCAAAAAAAGAAAATCCGGATTTTGTCTTTGTTAGCCAACCACGAAGAAAGAATCACTGGGCGTTAAGAAAAATCTTCAATTATCGTTCTCTCGCTGATTTCTCCCCTCAAGTTTTTTCCAATTAATTCCGGTACTTCTTTTTTATTATAATTTCCTAACAGCCAAGCTAGTTTTATAAAAGCTGTTTCTGGCAGCAAGTCTTCTCCGCTTATAACTCCTGCTTTCAGTAACTTTATTCCGTTAGAGTAAACGTTTAAGTCAACTCTTCCAAACAAGCACTGGGAAGTCATAACCATAACACAACCTTTCTTGCTTAAT
>JBDRCV010000031.1:0-5207 GCA_043821385.1 archaeon
ATAAAAATAAAAGAGAAATTAAAGGAAAATAAAGAAAAAATACAACTTTTACAACTTTTCAAAACTTGTAAACGATAGGCTTTAAAACTTTAACGCAATAATTCATTATTAATTGAGTATTAATTCATTATTGTTTGTGGTGTGTTTTTTTGGTTACTCCAACGGTTAATAGAGAAAAGTGTCTTTATTGTGGTGCTTGTGTTGCAGTCTGTCCTGCCAGTGCATTAAAATTGAATGAAATCCTAATAATGTTAGATAAAAACAAGTGTACTAATTGTTTATCCTGCGTTAAAATTTGTCCTGTTGGAGCAATGATAGAGGGAAAAACATGAATTTTGACACTTCATTTGATGTAATTATTGTTGGTGCTGGCCCAGGGGGGTTGATGGCAGCCAAAACTTTAGCTGAAAAAAAACTGAAAGTCTTGGTTTTAGACAAAAAACAAGAAATTGGCGTGCCTAAAAGGTGTGCTGAAGCAGTTGAAAGAAATTTATTCGAGAAATTGCTTGGTTTTAATGCTTTTGACAGGTGGATTTCCAGTTATATTAAAGGAGTTGGATTGTATGCTCCGTCAAGTAAAAGCATTAAAGTTAGATTAAATGACAGAGACGGGTTTGTTTTAGAGAGAAAAATGTTTGAAAAAGATTTAGCTAAAATTACTGCAAGGAAAGGAGCAAGAATTCAAGTTAAAACCATGGTAAAAGAAGTTGAAAGAATTAATGAAGGGTTTAAGGTTAAAGGAAGCTTTATTGGAGAAGAAGTAGAGTATTCTTGTAAGTTGTTGGTTGCGGCTGACGGAATTGAAAGCCAGATAGCACAACAAGTCGGGTTAAAGACTGTTAGTACGTTATACCACACTGACTCTGGAATGCAGTATGAGATGGCTGGAATTAATCCAGGTGATACTGATTTAATTCACTTGTTTTTTGGTAATGATATTGCTCCAAGAGGTTATTGCTGGGTTTTTCCTAAAGGAAAGGATTCAGCTAACGTTGGAATCGGGATTGGTGCAAGCGAGAAAAAAACAGCCAAATATTATCTTGACAAGTTTGTTGAAAGCCAAGAAAACCTTAAAAACGGTTCAATAATTGAAGTTAATGCTGGAGGAATTCCTGTTGGCGGGTTCTTAGAAAAAATGGTGTCAGACAATTTTGTAGTTGTTGGGGACGCAGCACACCAAGTTAACCCAATTCATGGTGGGGGGATATTGCTGGCAATGCATGCTGGCAGTCTTGCAGGAGAAATTATTTCTGAAGCATTCAGTAAAGGTGATTTAAGCGAAGGGTTTTTGAAAATTTATCAAGAAAAATGGTTGAAAGAAAAAGGCGAAAAGTTAAAGAAAGTTTTGAAAACCAGAACCATGTTTGAAAAGTTTACTGACGACGACTTTGAAATTATAGCTAATGCTTTAACTGCAGAAGATGTAATTAAGATTACCAGTGGAAGCAAACTAAATATTGCCGGCACGATGGCAAAAAAACTTATTAAACACCCTAAACTAATGAAACTAATTTTTAAGGGAGTTTGAAAGTGATTGTAAGCAATTATTTCCTGCATTTTCTTTCAAGAGAACTAAAACCAGTTATAGAGAATTCATTTATTAACAAAGTACAGTTAATTGACAAGCATTTGTTAAAGTTTAAATTAAACACTAGGAAGGGTACTAAAGACTTAATTATAGGCAAAGAAGTTATTTACATAACTGATTATTCTATGCAGGCAGTTGAATCCAGACACTCTTTTATTGAAAGCCTTAGAAAACATCTTTTTAACAAGGTTATCAAAGAGTTTAAGGTTAAAGAAAACGAAAGAATAGCTTATGTAGAAACAGATAATTGTTTTTTAATCTTTGAACTCTTTAGTAAATCAAACATTATTCTAACTGACAAAAACTGGGAAATCATTTCATGTTATTTTAATGAAAAGTGGAAGGACAGAACTATTAGGAAAGGTTTTACTTACCAGTTTCCCTTGAAAAAAGTTAATCCTTTTGAGTTAAAAGAAAAAGAATTTAAGTTAAAGTTAAAAGAGTCAAAAAATGACTTAATAAGGTTTCTTGTCAGAGACTTACAATTAAGTCCTTTAATTGCTGAAAACATAACTTTTAGTTTAAAGTTAGATAAGAAAGCCAAGTTAAACGAGTTAAAGAAAAAAGACTTTGAAAACGTTTTTGAAAAAATTAAATGGTTTTACAGTAAGGAAATTGAAAAAAACTTACAGCCAACAGTAGTGAAAATAAACGATGAATTAGTTTTTCTGCCAGTAAAGTTAGAGAGCTTAAAAGAAAAAGAAGTAGTGTTAGAGAAAAGCAAGTTAAACGAGTTGTTAGATGAAACCATAACCAAAGAAATTATGTTTAAGCAGGAAAATCTGGAAAAAGAAGGGTTTAACAAAAAAATTGGAAAAGTTGAGCATAACTTAAAAGAACAGTTAGAGGCAAAAGAAAAGTTTGAAAACCAGATTAAAGATAACCAGTTGAAAGCAAAACTGCTTTACTTTAATTATTCTAAAGTTAAGGCAATGATGGAAGCAGTAAAGAAGGGAAGGGAAAAGAAATTAAGCGAAAAAGAAATTATGTCGAAGATACAAAGTGTTGAAAACTGGCTTGTTGGATTAAACTTAAAAGAAAAGAAAATAGTTGTAGAGTTAAATGAATAACTACTTACTGTGCAACAACTTCTCTTTCATCAACAATAAAGACGTCACTAACAGCAGTTACAGCAGAATAAGGAATCTCGATAATTCTTTCCTTAATTCCAGCTTTTTTCACTAACTTACTTTCACGGTCAACTTCAACAATAAGTTTTTCTAAGTCACCATTGTTTTCATTGACAAGAATATCAGAAAGCTTCCCTACTTCTTCCCCGCGATTAGTAATAACCCTTTTTGTTGCTAATTGTCTTGCAATTGTATACTTGTACACTAACATCCACCTAGTACAATAAAATGCCAAACTAGTTAATAAAGGTTTTGGTTTTAAGAAAAATGATTAAAGTAAAGGGACTTTGTTATGTTTAAGATGGTTTTTTGTTCAGTTGCAGGCAATAAAGAACTTCCATGAGTGAAAAATATTTGAATTTTACAAAATTCATGATTTATTGTTATTACATAACTTTTTGACTGGTTTTAAAATAGCAAAACAGTAAATTAATAAACTAGTAAAGTTAATTGATAATTGATTACTCGTGGTTAAAGGAATTCCTAAAACTGAAAGTTCTTTTGGAATTGGAAGACTTTCACTTGTTATTGTCTTTGTGATTGGATTAGTTTTAGGCATTATTTTTGGTGCATTCTATTTGTCAGTTATTGCTAATCCTTTAACTGTAAGTGAAACAGAGCAGTTGAAAACAGAGAAAGCTAATTTAGTCCAGCAATTACAAGAGTGCTTGACTGACAGTAATAAAGTTGTTTCTGGCAGTGGATTAAATGGCGAGTGCGAGCCTTGCCTTGAATGCGAGACTTGCACTGCAGCAAAGTGTGAAGGCATTCTTGAAAATATTTTTGGTGAAGAAAACGAAAGTGAAAACAATGAAGACAACATTGAAGAACCAGAAAATTTAAACTTTGAGTGTCCAAGTGATAGTTTTATTGACTGTGCTTACCCTTACAGTGGAAATTATAAAGAAGAAATTTGCTCTGACCCCTTATATGTCAGGTGGATTAGAGAAAATTGTGATACTTTAGTCGGAGGAGATTAAAGTTTCTTCAATTATTTTTCCGTTTGGCTCTGATTCCTTAAAAATTTGTGCTTCAAACAAAGAAATTTTGGCATCTTCTTCAAGCCAAGCATCTCTGTATAAGTCTGCTTTCCAGCAAACTTCTTCCAGAAAGGTTTTTGAATCAAGTTTTAGTTCAGTTGCAACTTGAGGCAATAGTAAGCCGGATTCTCCTGCTTTTTCAATTATTAGCCCGTGTTTGCCTATAACAACTTTTTTTGGCAGTTCTTGTTTAATGCCTTTAAATTCTGTTGGAATAGTTAGAATTGAAACATCTAAAACTACTTGACTTACTTCTTCAATTGTTAAAGGAATAAAGCGAGGGTCTTTGAAAGCGGCTTTTAAAGCACAGTCAGTTACTGCAAGCCATAAAGGTTTAACTGGTAAAGGATAACCAATGCAACCACGAAGCTCTCTTTCAGGAAAAGTATGAAGGCTTACAAAAACTCCTCTTTTCAGCATTAACTCTTTTTTTGACGGTACTTCCTTAATTATCTTGCTAGTATGCAGGAAAAATTCAATGCTTCGCCTTGAAAGCTTTACTAGTTTTTCAGCATCATTTAAAGAATAAAGTTCAGTCATTAAGTTAATGGTTAAGGAAAGGGTTTTAAACAAGTCATGTAACTTTGCATTTTGTCTTCTTTCAAAGACGAAATGCGTGTATTTTGTCTTCTTGAAAAGCCAGAAAATAATAAAAACTTAACTTGCTTTCATTGTTTAAGAGGGAATAATAGAATGAAGATAGTTATTTGTGGGAGCATGTCTTTTTCAGAGAAAATGCTTGAAGTGAAAAAAGAATTGGAATCTAAAGGACACGAGTGTTTTGTAAGTGATTTTGCTCAACAGTATGTTGGAAAAGAGGAAATTGAGAGAAATAATTTAGTTTTATTTCATAAAAACGAAAAAAATGCTATAATTGAATACTGGAAAAAAATAAAAGAAAGCGACGCAATTCTAGTCTTAAATTATGATAGAAAGGGAATAAAGAATTACATTGGAGCTAACACTTTTCTTGAAATTGGTTTTGCTTACGGTTTTGGGAAAAAGATTTTCTTTTTGAATCAAATACCCGACATGCCTTACTTAAAAGATGAATTAATTGCAGTCAAGCCAATAATCCTTAACGGGGTTTTGGAAAACATTAAGTAATTTAAGTTTAAAAAAGTTTTAACAATTTGTTGGCTTTCTGTTGATTATTATTTGAGTGACTTCCACGCTTTTTGGCAACTCCAAAATGAAAATCATTAATTTGGCTAAATCCTTTGGTTCCATAAAAGGACTTAAGTCAAGTTCCTTTCCAATTGCCTTTTCATGGAGTCTTGACTTAAAACCGCCGGGATGAAAGCCAATAATTCTTGCCCCAGTATCTTTTAATTCAAGTTTTAACGATTCATTAACCCCGCAGACAGCATACTTTGATGCAACATAGTCACACTGGTTTTCATAAGCCTTAAAACCTATTGTGGAGCCAACATTAACTATGTCTGCCTT
>JBDRCV010000032.1:0-21291 GCA_043821385.1 archaeon
GTGCCCCCTAAAAAAGGTTTTTAAACTTTGTGCTCCCTAAAAATATTATGACTTATATTGAAAAGAAAAAAGTTAATGGAAAAAACTATTTTTATTTGTCTAAAAATGTTAGAGTTAGTGAAAACAAGTGGAAAAAAATTAGAAAGTACATTGGAAAAGATTTAAGTGGTTTGCAAACAGTTGAAATAGAGTTAAATCAAGCAGAACCAATAAAAAGGCTTTTAACAAGAAAACAAATTGATGCAATAGAGTTAATAAAAGCACAATTCTTGAAAAAAAATAAGCAGAAAAAGGTTTCGTGGAAAACAGAAAAGAAACAATTTGTAAGCTTTATTTTTAACACTAATGCAATTGAAGGAAACACTTTAGGTTATGAAGACACTAAAGACTTACTTGAAGGAAAGAAACTTAAAATAAAATACAAGAAAAAAGATGTGATTGAAGTTAAAAATATGGCAAAATGTATTAAATTTCTTTCAAAATATAAGGGAGAATTCAATAAAGATTTGTTGTTAAAACTTCATTTCATTGAAATGAACAAAGTGCATCCAAAAGCAGGAAAAATCAGAAAAAGGCAAAATATTGTCGGTAATTATTTACCGCCAAAACCCGAAAAAGTCCTTCAAGAATTAACCAATTTTTTTGGATGGTTTAACAAAGCAGAAAAAATTTTGCACGCTTTTGAGTTGGCTGCATTAGTGCATTTAAAACTTGTTAGAATTCATCCTTTTATGGAAGGTAATGGAAGGATTTCAAGACTGTTAATGAATTATATCTTGTTAAAAAACAATTACCCTTTGTTAAATATTTTTGATTCAGAAAAAATCATTTATTATCTTACGTTAAAAGAAGTTGATGCGAAAAAGAAAGAAAAACCATTTATAAAATACTTGGCAGAAGTTTATGTTAACCAATACAAGAGATTGTTTGCTTAGAATTCCTTTAATCTTTCAATTAGTTTTTCTTTTCTTCTTTTTGCTCTGGCCTCATTTGAGGAAACAAAATAACGTCTCTAATCGTTGAACTGTTAGTTAAAAGCATTACTAGCCTGTCTATTCCTAACCCCATTCCGCCAGTTGGAGGCATTCCATAAGAAATTGTTTCCACAAAGTCTAAGTCAACTGGATGGTTTTCTCCTTTAGCCCTGCCTTGTTCTGCTTGCTCTAAAAACAATTGTTTTTGTTTTATTGGGTTATTTAATTCAGAGTAAGCGTTAGCCATCTCCCAAGAATTAACATAAAGCTCAAATCTTTCAATTAATTCGGGATTGCCTCTTTTATCTTTACATAAAGGAGTAGTTTCTTTTGGGTGGTCAGTAATAAAAGTTGGCTGAATTAATTTTTCCTCACAATAATGTTCAAACAATTCAGCTATAGCCAAACCTCTCTTGAATTTATCTAACTCTAAATTGTTCTCTTTTAACATTTTTTTTAATTCGTCATCTGAAAGCTTTGAAACGTCAAGGTTAGCATACTTTTTTAATGCTTCATACATTGTCATTCTAACCCAAGGTTTTTTGAAATCAATTTCAGTTTCAAAGTAATTAACTTTCGTACTGCCATGGGCTTTTTTTACAACAAATTCCACTAAGTCTTCAGTTAACTTCATTACCTGATTATAGTCAAGATAAGCTGCATAAAATTCAAGCATTGTAAATTCAGGGTTATGGGTTTTGTCAGAAGCTTCATTTCTAAAGTTACGGCACACAGTATAGACTCTTTCAAAACCACCAACAAGCAATCTTTTCAAATAAAGCTCTGGAGAAATTGAAAGATAAAAATCTGACTTCCAAGCAAAAGACTCTGTTTTAAATGGTCTGGCATTAGCTCCACCATAAACTGGTTGCAAAACAGGAATTTCAACTTCAAGAAACTCTTTTTCGTCAAGAAAACTCCTAACTAACTGAATTATTTTAGTTTTAGTTTTAAAAATTTCTCTGGTTTCTGGATTCATAATTAAGTCTAAATGTCTTTTTCTATGTCTTACCTCAACATCAATTAAACCATGCCATTTTTCAGGCATTGGAAGCAAAGACTTGGCTAGAATTTTAATGTTTGAAGCAAAAACTGACGGTTCGCCTTTTTTTGAAAGATAAGGTTTTCCAGTAACACCAATAAAGTCTCCTGTGTCAAGAAATTCAACTATTTTAAAGTCTTCTTTGTCAGTAACATTAACTGAAGCCAGAGTTTGAATTTTTCCTTTCTCATCAAGCAAGTCAAAAAAGTATAGTTTCCCAAACCTTCGCCTTGAAATAACTCTGCCCGCAACAGAAACATTTTCTTCTTTAAAAGAATCATTCTCTAAACCCTTGCATAATTCTTTTGCTTGAGTTGAAGAATGAGTTCTATCAAAAGAGTAAGGAAATATTTCAACTCCAAGTTTTTCTAAAGCATCCCAATTGCTTTTCTTGCTTTCAACTAAAATTTCTCCACGCATAATTTTCTCACATCACATATATAGAAGGAAAACTAATTAAAAAGTAATCATTAAATACGAGTTTAATATTATAATAATTGATGAATTTAAAGGTGAAGCAAGGGTTTAAGGGGTTAATGATAGTTTTCTTGATTTTGTTTTCTTTTAATGTTGTTTCTCAAGAAATTGACTTACAGTCAGCCAGAAGTTTTGGACAGCAATATGAAAACAATGAAATTAATTACCTTCAATTAAGAGTTAATCTTGAATCATTAAAAGAAGTTTTTTACGAGAACTTGAATGAAAACCTTGAAGACAAAGAATTCAACCCAGAAGAAGTTTTCCAGTCATGGGATGCAGCAAGAGTCAGAGCTTTACTTGGAGAACCAACAGGTTATGATGACTGGGTTTGGGACATAACAAAAAACCAGTCAGTAATGTTAGATGAAAAAGTTCCAAGATGGGAGAAAACAGTTTTTGACGGCCAAAAAATCAAGATTACTTTTAACGCCTGGCCTCACTTAATAGTTCAAGGAAACAACAAACAATTCTTTTACTGGCTTGACTTCGAAACACAATTTAAAAAAAATGATTACAGTGATTTTGGAACTTTAATTAGAGAGTTAAGTGCTTTTGCCACAGCTTATAATTCTGGTTCTGGTAATGCCGAAAGTTTAGCTTTAAAAGCAGTAGAAACCCAAAGGTTTGTAAACGACAAGTTAGAAGAAAACAGTGTTGAATGCGATGCAATAGTTGACTCTCTTGCAAGCCAAGTTCCAGGATTTAATATTAGGATAACTCAAACAGAAAACTTAGAGTGGAAGGGATTAATTGCCAAGGGAAACAATTATGAAATAATTATGAGTATTAATGAATGGTTTGAAGACGACTGGCATGGATTTAACACTTGGACTGACTTAAAACCAAGAAAAGAACAAGTTATAACACCTGAATTAAACCTAAATGACTTCCATAACATTGAAGAAGAATACAGAAAAGAAATAGAGTTTAAAACTGAAAGCGAACTAGAAAGCTTGTTATTTTCAGTTTCAAATGAAATGGCTTCAAATTTTAAAAGTTTTGAAGTAAGCTCTAGTGAAATAGAGTTAAGGAAAGCATTTGAGAACGAAATGAAAGTCAGAGCAATAATGAATGTTTTAAGTGAAAGAGCTAACAGAGAAGAAAGTTCTTATTCTTACAGCCAGCTTGAAACAATAATTGACAGCATGTTTAACAGTATTACTTCAGATGGAAAAAAAGAAAGAGTTCAAAACTACAGCAAGAAAATTGTTGTTTTAGAAGAAAAAGAAACCAATACTTCCAGCCATTGTAACGGAGAAGAAGTAGAATGCGGGGAAGGCATGGCTTGTGTTAACAGTGAATGCGTTAACGCTTTAGGTGGAAATGAAACTTGTGATAATTCTGTTGATGATGACTCTGATGGTTTAACTGACTGTGATGACTTGGATTGTTACGAGTTTGTTGACTGCGGCAGAATGTGTGAAAGTGCCTGCACTGGTTCAGGCGGATGCTGGGAATGCACTGAAATAAACTGTTCAAGCCTTTGTAATGATTGCTATGAATGCAATGAAAATAATCCAGACAACTGGGAGGCTTGTGAACAACAATGTAATTCCTGCAATCAATGCAACGAACAATACTGTAGTAATGATTGTGAAACTTGCTGGACTTGCCAAGACCAAGTTTATGGATCTGGCTGCAGAGACTTATGTGAACCGTGCAATGAATGTGATTCTGAAACACAAGACTGTAATCTGGATTGCAGGGAATGTAATACCTGCAAGTTTGAAGCAGGAGAATTCAAGTGCTTGGAAGGAGAATTTAATTATGAAACAGGAAACTGTGAACAATTTCAAGAGACTTATTGCGGCGACGGAATATTAAATGAAGGCGAAGCATGCGAATTTTATGAGGACTGCGGGGAAGGATTTAATTGTTCTGCCTGCCAGTGTATTTTAGAAGGCGTAACAGAAAGCTGTGGCAATGGAATAATAGATGAAGGTGAACAATGTGAAACAGACTCTGATTGCGGTGAAGGATTTCATTGCCCTGACTGTTATTGTGCTGCAGACATTGTAAGTGAATGTGGTAATGGAGTTTGTGAAACCGGAGAAGAAAACGGGAATTGCATAGAAGATTGCTTTTATGACATTTACTGCGGTGACGGAGAATGCAATGGAAACGAAACATCCGAAACTTGTTCAACTGACTGCGTTGAAGAACCAAGAACAGAATGCGGTAACGGAATTTGTGAAACAGGAGAAGACGAAAGTAATTGCCACGATGATTGTGTTATTGAAACATTCTGTGGTGACGGAACTTGTGACAATGATGAAACTCAAGAAAGTTGTTCCATAGATTGTGGGGAGCCAACACCCGAATGCGGTAACGGAATTTGTGAAACAGGAGAAGACGAAAGTAATTGTCCAGGAGATTGTGTTGTGCAGACTAAAGGCATAGTAGACATTATTTGGTTAGAGGAAAAATCAATGGAAGAAGAATTTAACACTGAACCAGAGTATTCTTGCATTGAATTTGGTTGTAATATTAACGAGTACTGTGATGTTGAAACTGGCTGGTGTGAATGCGAACCAAGTTACTGGAATTGTGACGGTGACTGGATTAACGGCTGTGAGTCAACAACTGAATGTGAGCCATGCGAAAGTGAGTTAGATTGCGCTCAACCAAGATGCAGTGAAGATCATAAAAGACTAATGAATTTTTCTTGCAACCAAGAAGATTCATGGGAAGAAACAAGTGCAATGATTGCAGTTCAATTAGGTTGCACGCACTATAATTCTGGCGAAACAAGAAATAATAGTTGGGTTGAATTATGGGGGCCTAAATTACAGGAAGTTGAAGCAAAAAAACAAATTCTTGAAAGACAAGGCCACCAAGACTGGTGTAAAGAAGATTTGGCTTTTGCTTTAATTGAAAGAACAGAATTAGAAAATTCTTTGACTAAAGAGACAATGGAATGGTTTTTTAACAGTGTTATAAGCGACAATCCAACAGACTTCATGATGTATCAAAATATCTTTGGCGGAACTTATGGTTCGCTTGAACGCAACACTGAAAACATTGCCAGAAACCAGGCTTGTTTACAGAACAGAAGTTTTCCACAAGTAAACTTGATTAACATGGAATTTGAAACTCCAATGGGAAAAGTAAAATTATGGGAAGAAAGAAAAACAACTGACTTTTTTGGTTTAAGCGGGCAAGAAATTGTCAGCCCTTACATGAGTTTCTGGTTTTTTCCAGACAAAGAAACATTCAAAGTTTTTTTGAAAGACAAAGAAGAAGTAAACAAGCACCGTGGCGGCCCAAGCCCTGAAGAAATTGCAATGATGCGAAAAAGCCCTCAAGCAATGGAAAGAATTAAAAGTATTGCAAACGAATACGGCGGAGAAGCAGTACTAGAATTAACTGTCAGGGATGAAACCCAAACTTATTTTGGAATGGCAATGATGGTAAGTGAGGAAAACTTAATTCAGGTTTTGAATCCAGTTGAAGTTAGTGCTGAAAGAGATGCAACAGTTGTAATGAATTATGATTTCTTTTATAACATGATTAGTTCAATTGAAAAAGAACAACGAGGAAACGAGTTA
The DNA here is from genome assembly GCA_043821385.1 of archaeon. Lineage (GTDB taxonomy): Archaea > Iainarchaeota > Iainarchaeia > Iainarchaeales > JBDRCV01 > JBDRCV01. The sequence continues at coordinate 6,045 of JBDRCV010000032.1, forward strand.
ATTAAGCCGTACTGGGAAGAACAAATGGAATTACCAGTAGACATGGAAGACATTGGTTTCATGATTTCAATGTTTACAAGAATAATTGGCGGAGTAATTTCAGGCGATGTTAGAGTTGAACCAATTTGGGCAGCACCCGGAGCAATGAACTTAATGACTGAAATGATGAACATGGCAATAATGGGCGGCAGCAAAGAAGGACAAGGCGGAGCAGGCAACCAGAATGGTGTTGAAGATATGGGCTCTGAAGGACAAAGTAGCAGGCAGGCAAGATAAACTAAAAAATCTAATTCTCTGGAAAAAGTAAAAATTCAAAGTGAGCGCTCGAAAAAGTTGTTTTCGCTAACCTTTTGAAAGCGAAGCGAACAACGTTCGCGGAGTGCTTCAAAAGGTTGTTTTGGTTAAGCTTTTGAAAGTGAAGTCAGCGCCATCAAAGGATGGTGCTTTGATTGTTGCCGAATCATTTCGGCAGTTGGGGTGGGCGGGATTTGGACCCGCGACACCACGGTCTTCAGCCGTGTGCTCTCCCAGACTGAGCTACCGCCCCATGAAAAAAATAATGTTAAAACTCTTTTTAACTCTTGCTCCGCGAAGCAATGTTTTCACGTTTTTGAAACGCAGTCAGTGCCATTGACAGTATCGTTGACAGTATCATTGACAGTATCGTTGACAGTGCCATTGAAAATGGCACCACATCACACGCGAATGTTTTCGCGTTGCCGAATGTTTTCGGCGAGTGAGCCGGGCGGGGATCGAACCCGCGACACACGGATTAATTCAACCAAAAGCAATCTTAACAGAAAACTTTCAGGTTTTAAAAGTCCGTTGCTCTACCGTCTGAGCTACCAGCCCAACTCACAAAACGATTAATGAAATAGGTGTGGGAAAGGAATTTAAACCTTTTTAGGAAAAGAATTCACTCAAAAAACTTAAAGGTTATCACTCCGTTTTCAGTATATGAACGAATTTTTCCATCTAATAACAAATTTCTTATTTCATTAAATTGTCTTTCATCATTAAGGTCAACTTTAACTCTTGCAGTTCCTTCTTCAAAAAATATTTTAGTGCGTTCTTTTCTCACAGTATCTAACAATAAATTCACAAGAACTGGTTTTGGTTTGTGTAAATTTGCAACAAAACCATTATTTTGTCTAGTTTTAACTTTTTTTTGACTGCTTCCTTTACCCATTTTAATTCATCTTTTTAAGTGCTTGCTATCAGAAAAAATTAAACTTTTTTTGCTTTCGGTTTTAACTCTTTTAAACCATTCATGTAAGGTTGTAAAACTTTAGGGATTTTAACGCTGCCATCTTCCAGCTGGTTTAATTCCATTAGCAAACGCATTGGTCTAGGAATAACAAAAGCAGTGTTATTTAAAGTGTGAACAAACTCTTTTTCCAGCCCTGCACGATACTTAATGTTTAATCTTCTAGCTTGATAGTCAGTGCAATTAGAACAAGAACCAAGCTCAATATACTTGTCCTCGCGAGGAGAATAACCTTCAATATCATATTTTTTAGACGCAATACTACCCATGTCTCCAGTGCAAACATTAACAATCCTGTAAGGAATTTCCAGTGCTTTATGAATTTCTTCAGTGTTAGCTGATAACTCTTCAAAAATTTTCCATGAATCCTCTGGCTTGCAAAAAACAAATTGCTCTATTTTGTCAAACTGGTGAACCCTAAACAAACCCCTTTCATCCAAACCATGCTTGCCTATTTCCTTTCTAAAGTTAGTTGAAAAACCAACTAATTTTATTGGTAAATCAGAATCTTCAAGAATTTCATTTGAATACATTGCAGCCAAAGGGTGCTCTGCAGTCGCAATAAGATAGTTATCAGAACCATCAATCTTATACATTACGTCTTCAAAATCCTGTAAATCAACAACTCCTTGATAAAACTCTTTATGCATCATTGCAGGAGGCTGAACTAAAGTAAAACCTTTTTTTATTAGATAATCAATTGCAAACCGTTGAGCTGACAAACTCAATAAGGCTACTTCGCCTTTAAGGTAATAAAAACCAGAACCAGAAATCTTTACTGCTCGCTCAAAATCCACCCCGCCTAAATCAAGCAAAATATCTCTATGGTGTTTTAACTCAAAACTTGGTTTTGGTTTTCCTCCCCATTCTCTGACAAGCTGACTGCAAGAATCATCTACTCCAACAGGCACACTTTCATGCAAAACATTAGGAATTCTCATTAAACAATAATTAATTCTATTTTTTGCTTCAAGCAACTGGCGGTCTAACTCTTTTATTTTTTCAGGCAATTGCTTTGCTTCAGAAATTTTTAACTTAAAGTCTTTTTTCTCAATTTTTAGTTTCTCTATTTCACTGGTTAAAATGTTTCTTTGGTTTCTGATTTTGTTGACATCATTAATTAGTTGGCGCCTCTTCTTGTCTAAATCAATTAATTCTTTGAGCCAAGGAATTTTTTCAGTTTGGCCTCTTTTTTCTAAATCATTCTTAACTGTTTCAAAATTATCTCTGACAAATTCAATTCCTAACATCAAATTACACCTAAGAAATATTAAAACAATTGTTATTAAAAGGCTTTTTGAAACAGTAATTACTATCATGCAAGAAAACGAAGTAATCGTTGTAAGGTACGGGCACAGGATTGTAAGAGATTACAGGGTTACGACTCATTGTTGTTTGGTTGCCAGAGCACTGGGCGCAAAAGAAATAATTGTTTTAGGAGAAGAAGACAAATCATTACTTGAAACCATTAAAGAAGTAAACAAGAAATGGGGTTCAAAATTCAGGGTTTCCTTCGCGAAGCAATGGAAAAACGTTTTCATGAAATTAAAAAAGAAAGGTTATAACTTTGTTAACCTGACAATGTATGGTTTGCCAGTACAAAAAGAAATCAAAAGAATAAGAAAAAACCAAAAGATTGCAGTATTAATTGGTTCTCAAAAAGTGCCGATTGAAGTATACAATGAAAGTAATTACAATATTGCTGTAAGCAATCAACCACACTCTGAAATCGCTGCATTAAGCATTTTCTTGCATGAATTATTTCAAGGAAAAGAATTAGGAAAAAAATATGCAAAAGCCAAACTAAAAATTATTCCAATAGAAAAAGGAAAAAAAATAAAATCCAAATAACTATTCCTTTAAATTATGTTGCGTGAAAAGTAGTTTATATGCCTAAGTTAAATTCCATCACAAGCTTTCAGTCAGTAACAGACTTATTAACAAGCATGGCAGGAATTGAAGGAATAAAATTAGTTGAAATCTGTGAGAAAAAAAGAAAATCAGTAACAGACGAAGAACTGGCAAAAAAATTAAGTTTAAAAGTAACTAAAGTCAGAACCATATTAAATCAACTTCATTACAGAGGTATTGCCTGTTATAACAAAAGCAAAAATAGCAAAACAGGATGGTATTCTTACACTTGGGAAATAAAGAACAAGAGAATAGCAGAAATAATACTTGAAAGACAAAAAGAAGAAATAGAAAAATTAGAGAAAAGAAAGGTCTTAGAAGAAAATTATGTGTTGTTTGCCTGCCCAAAGAAGTGTGATGACTTCCCTTTCGAGATTGCGGCAGAATATAATTTCCGTTGCCCAGAATGCGGGAATAACATGAAATCTTTAGACCAAAAGCGAAGAATAAGCGACACCAATAAGAAGATAAAAGTTTTGCAAGAAGAGATAGTTATAATGCAAAAAATTAAGTGAAAACACAAAATCTAGGACAGTTTTTACTTTGTCCTTGCTGCTTAACAGCGGCCAAATAAAAGACAAAAAAAGCTTTATAAAAGATTTAAAGCACGATTAGTGGTTTAAAACCACATTTAAGCTTATAAGATAAATTAATAGCGGGATGGGGCAGTCAGGAGTGCCCGTCGGGCTCATAACCCGAAGGTCGGAGGTTCAAATCCTTCTCCCGCTACTTTTTCCCACTCTAAAATAAACAAACACTAAATATACATAACAATAACTTCTTTTTCTCATGCTTACTTTTTACACAACTAAACCAATTTAATATCACTATCTTAAAAAAATTTATTTTAACCCTTAAAAACAGCTTACTTTTTAGCTGTTTTTAGACCAAATAGCACAAGTAGTAATTACCTAATGTAATTACAAATAATGATAGTTCTTTATTGTTTTGATTAAAATTACAGTAAAGTTTATAAGTAAGTGTTGTCATTATAATAGTTATGGTTTTGAAAACAATTATCAGAGGAATTTCAGGTGTTTTTGTTAGATTAAACAGCTGGGCTCAAGAAGAAGAAAAAAAGGTTCTTGTTTTTGAAGAAAACGTTAAATCACAACTTTCAGAGATTGCTTCGCGAGGAGTACTAATTGTTGATGAAAAAGAGAAAAAAGACGTATCAAAGGCTTACAGTTTATGGGATTTTATTGAAATTAAAGACAATACTCAAGCAAATCATGTTGAAGGAGTTCTAGATTACACTGAATGGATTGACATGGATGAATTAAGGCGAAGAATTCATGAAGTTTACAGGATTAAATACAAGAACGAGAGAAGCCTTTATCCTTATGTTAAAACTATGACTGATTTAAATTTGGTTGAAACCATTGATGCTGGTGGCAAAAGAAAATGGCGTAAAAAGGTTTTACCTTTAACCCTTAAAGATAATGAGATAAAGAGAACTCAAAGAGAAAAGATTAAAGCTTTAGGCGTTTCTTAAGTTTTTTAAGTTTCTTAAATTCAATTATTATGGATTTATTGATGATTTCTTAAATCAATATAATCTTTCTTAAAACTAGTTAATTTTTCAGAGTGCACAAACGACTTCTTAAACCAGTCATTGTTAATAAGGTTTGAGGCTTCTTCTAAGACGACTTTCTTTGAATAATCGTTTACTTTTTCTCCTTTCCTTGCTTTATCTGCTAGGAAAGTCATTTCAGAGGATAATTTCCTTTTATCCCCTCCATCCATTGTAAGATAGTATCTTTCAAGCATTTGTTCTAAGGCAGGAACTGCATCTTTTTCAGGAACTTTTTTTTCATTAACATAATAAACTGCTTTCCAATCTCCTTTACTTCTCCAATAATGACAAGGGTTTTTACCTGATTTAAAAAAATTAACCAAGTCAGGGAAAATTGATGCAGGAATTATAACTGCATTCTTTCCTGGTCTTAAGTAAGGTGATTTGGATAATACTCCTCTCCTATGGTAAGAGTAAGTCTTACCATTAGATTTTGAAACGTTTTGCGTATAACCATATAATGCTCTAAAAAGCTTTTGGTATTCATAAGACGAATGTTTAACTGAATTAGGTAAAATAAACTTATATTGTATTGAGTAACTATCTAACCCCATTAACGACCCCCCTTACTTCCACTATTAAGTGGTATAAAATAAAGTTAAAGTATAACTTATGTATATTGTTAATACATAAATAAATACTTTTCCTTTATTTCCTTTTAAATTTTTAATTTCTTCTTTCTTCCTTAAGTTCGTTTATATTTATAATGATGGTGTTCTTCTTTTGGTTCTTCGGTTTCAACATTTCTTTGTGCTCCGCCGACTAATACAATGTCTTTTGTTGAAATAACATTTTTGAAAGGAATACTTTTTTCACTGATGATTTTTTTGGCTTCTTGTTTTGACTTTACTTTTAAGGGTTCAGTTGTAATAGTCTCTATTCTTCCTGATTCTAGATTTATAACTAAATCATAAACTTTTCCCTTATATTCTGCACTTTCAGTGTAAATATCCATTCCAAACAGTTTTGATAATTTAATTGTCATTCCTATTCCTCCAATAAATTTCTATTAAATAAAGGTTTTTATTTTATTTAAATGTATTGTAAGCCAATTAAGCTTTCCTTTTACTTATACATTACTCTTACTTTCAGTTCATTACTTTTTTCTCTCTTCTACATCATACTCTTTTAGTTTAATTTGACTTTCAATTAGCCTTTCGTTTCTTTCTTTGATTAGCTCTTGGAAGACTTCTTGTGTAATTCTTTTAGTATAATATTTTTTCTCTAATTCTTTTATTTCTTCTTTTGTCAGTTCTTCTTCGGTTAAAATTTTTCTTACTTCGTGTTTTTCTTTAGGGGTTAAATGTTTTAATTCATTAACGTGGTGCTGGCTGTCAACATAGCCAAGGGATTTTTTTCTTTGAAGTTTTCTGATTATTGTGTCTAAATTAAGTAATTCTTTTTCTTTGTCTTTAATCATGTCGTTATATGTTTTTTCACTAATTTTTCTTGTAAAAAACTTATATTGAATTAAATTTTTTTCTCTTTCAACAAAATTTTTTCTTCTCAAAGCATTAAACAGTTTTTGTTCTTCAATCCGGATTAAAACAATTAGAAAAACCATTATAACTAACACTGATAAAATGACAATTAATCCTTCAATTAATAACAAACTAACCATTTTAAATCAATAAAATAAGCCGTTTCCTTTATTAAAATCTTTCTGAATTTGAACAACCTTTAATACTGGAAGTACGGGGGTGGGGTGTTATGAATTTAATGATGAGTTTTTAATGTGTTTTAAAAGTTTGCCTGCTTTATAATTTCTTTTAATAATACTTTCAATACTTCTTGTTCTCCGTCATTAAGGCTTTTAGTGAATTTATTAGTTTTAAGAAAAAACCCTTCTTTTCTCTTACTGACCCATAATTGCTGGTTTTCATTTTGCCATTGGTGGTAAAAACTAGTGGAATCTTTTTTTTCTTCCAGCACGCTTATTATTTCTCCTAATTCAATGTCTGAAAACTTGTATTTGTTCCAAGTCCAATTGTTTTCTTTTTCATTTTTTAATCCAAAGTGAAAGTAACATTCTTTTTTTGTTTTATTATACTGTAGTTTAAAGCAATTGTTTTTTCCAAAAAACGCTTTCTCATTTAATTCATTTTTTTCATTCATCTAATCCCCTTCAATCTGTCTAAAGGACTAACCACTTTTTTTAATTCTTGTTCTGAAACTTTAGTGTAAATTTGGGTTGTGGAAAGGTTGCTGTGTCCAAGTAATTCTTGTATTTTTCTAATGTTTTCTCCGCTTTCAAGTAAGTGAGTTGCAAAAGAATGCCTTAAAGAATGCACTGTAACATGCTTCTGGATTCCTGCTGTTTCTTTACTGTTCCTGACAATTCTTTGAATTGTGTCAGCTGAAAGTTTTTTGCCGTTTTTCTTGCTAAACAACCACTCTGTTTTAACTTTCTTTCTTTTATTCAAGTATTTTTTTAATTCTGTAACCCATTTTTTTGACAAAATTATTATTCTGTCTTTATTGCCTTTTCCTGCTTTAACTCTAGCCATACATTCATTTAAATCTAAATCCACTACTTTCATGTTAACACATTCACTTACTCTTACCCCGCTAGAATACAAGAATTCTACAATTAACTTGTTTCTTCCTCTTTCAGTGGCTTTAATTAATTCCTTTACTTCTTTAACACTTAAAACTGTTGGAAGTTTTTTTGCTTGTTTTGGCAGTCTTACATCGTCAACAATTTTTTGTTTTAAAAAGTTATGAAAAAAAAACTTTAAACTTGAATGAATTAATGAAAGAGATGAATTGCTTAAATTTCTTGATTCCTTCATTTCAGCCATAAACCCTACAATGTCGTCTCGTTTTGCCTGTAATGCTGGCTTATTAATATAGTTAAGAAACTTTTTAGTGTATAATAAGTACATTTTTTTAGTTTGGTCGCTGTAACCAGAAATAACTAGTTCTTGCCTGAACTTTTTCATTATATCTGAATTAACTTCCTCACTCATACAAGATTATACTGCATTCTGGTTCTTAATTATAACTTTTTCGAAAGCTTTATATTATTTTATGAAGCAAATAGTATTGAGAAAAAATGATTAAACATAATTTTGCATTAACTATTTTACTGATTTTTTGCGTGTGTTTGGCTTTGCCTGTTTTCTCTATTGAACTGCCAGAGGTTCCTGAAGATTTTGATGCTGCAGAGTTAATTGATTTAGCTAATGAAAATCAAGAACTTATTAATGAAAAGCTTGCTGAAGTAGAAATTCCTCCCTTGGTTGAAGATTTGTTTGGAAATGAAACAATTAATGTTAATATTGACTTGAATTCAGGTGAAACTGTTAGTGTTGGAATAAAAATGGAGGACATGCAGTTTACTCAAGCACAGGCAGACGGTTTTGATGACGCTACAATGACTTTAAATGTTTCAGAGGATTTTATCAGAAAAATTGCTTCATCTAAAAACATTGCGGAAGATTTAATTTCTGCTTTAAAAAACAATGAATTAATGTATGCTGGAATTGGTTTTTGGAGCTGGTTAAAGTTTGCTTTAATAAAAGTTTTAATGTGGGTTTTCTTGTTTTTTGTGCCTGGTGCAGGTGTTATTCTTTGTGGCTGCTTGTAACTGGAGTACCTGGAACGGGGAAAACAACTCATGCAAAGCTTTTAGCTGAAAAGTTTTCTTTTACTTTAATTAATGACTTAGAATTTTGTAAAAAACATTCTCTTGGAGTACTTAATTCTGCTAAAGAACTTGAAGTTGATTTAAGTTTACTGCAGGAAAAAATTAATTCCCTGTACAAAACTTCAGGCAGTGAAAACTATTTGTTTGAAGGGCATTTGTGGCTGGAAATAATGGTTCCGGTTAAAGTAGTTTTGTTATTGCATGCCGTGCCTTTAACTTTAGAAGCCAGACTTAAAGAAAGAAATTATAATGATGAGAAAATTCTTGACAACATTCATTGTGAGGAAACAAGTTATTTTCAAAACAAATTATTGAAAAATTACTCAAAATCAAAGCTATTTGAGTTTGACACTTCAAACAATAATATTAAAGAATCTTCCTCACAAATTATTAGTTTGTTAGGGGATTTAAAATGGGTAAAATTGCAGTCATTTTAACTTTATTGTTCTTGGCGTTTTTTTGCTTTAATGTTAGTTCTGAAACTTTAAGTGAGTTAACTTTTGAGGATTTATTTGTTGACCCTTTAATTGTTAATAACCCTAATGCTAGTGCTTGCACTGTAATTGACTTTGTTTTTCCTGAAACTACTTTTAATTCAACAGACATTGTTTACCTAGTATTAAACTCTAATTTCCAGCCAGTTAACGCGCATGACGTGGTAATTGAAGTTTTCTTGCAGGATTCTGAAGAACCTTTAACTTTCTTAAGGCCGGCTAATTTTGTTGAAAACCAATCAAGAGTGCCATTGCCTTTAAAGCATTTTAATTCAGGCGAAAACTCAATTAAAGTTTGTTTGAAAAATGATTCGGAAAGTGTTCAGTCAAGCATTTTAAGTAATTCTTTTATTGGTTTTTATTCTGGTGCCTGGTTTAATGAAAGTAATTTCAGTAAAACTCTTTTAACTTACAATCCAGAAGTCGGAGAACAATTAAGGGTTGCAGTTGAACTAAAAAATGTTGGTTCATTACCAGGCGAAATTGATTTGAATGCTAATGTTATTAGAATGCGTCACATTGAATTTATTGACGGTAATACTTCTTTTACTAGTGTAATTCAGCCTAACGAGACAGTGTTATTAGAGTACTTTATTTTAGCTAAACAGCCGGTTAACTTGACTTTGCTTTCAGCAAAAGTAGAGTTTGAAAACCCTTTTGGCGAAATCATTAGTCTGGATTCTTCCAGGCCTACACTTAATGTTAGTGAGAGAGAAATCAAGCTTAGAGCGTTTGTTTTAGCTGATAAGAAAAACATTAAACCAAACGAGCCGTTAAACATTAGGTTTGCAGTAACAAACGAAGACATTAATCCCTTGTTTAATATTGTTTTAGAATTAGAGTCTAATGGTTTAAGTTTTGAAAAACAAAGGTTTAGTATTACTTCACTCCAGCCATCTCAAACAACTTACTTGGAAACAATTGTTTTCGCTGACACTGAAGGAACCTATAATTTGAGTTGTAATTTACTGTTACTTGACTATGATTTTTTCTCTCAATCCTGTGAACCAGTTGAAATAGTTGTTCAGAAAACTGGTTTGCCTTCAACTTTAATTTTTGCCGTAATAATAACAATCCTTGGAGTCATAGTTTACTTTTACCTTTCAAGAAGGTAAATTTTAAGTTTAAAATTATTCTAAAGAAAGACTAATTTTTAATGAGTTATTTACTAATTTCATTAATTCATTATCTAAAAAACCTATTTTTTTAATGACTCTGTGTTTGACGGAGATAGTGGTTATTTGAGAACATTTAATAATTCCTTCTTTTTTTAAACCAGCTTCTCCAGAACTAATAAAAACGTTTGTTGGATAATTTTTAGAAGGAAGCTTGCTTGAAATTGGCACAACAATTGTTGTATTGGAAAATTTATTACCTAAATCATTTTGTATGACAAGACAAGGCCTTATTTTTCCTTGCTTTGAACCTTTAACTGGGTCAAAATCAACAAGCAAAACATCACCTCTTCTAATATTCATCTAATTCCTCCAATGCTTCAGTATCCGCAACAATCATTTCTTCAGCTAATTTTTCATTTTCTTTAGCATACTTGACATAATACTCTTTCATTAGTTTTTCTTTCTCTTTTTTTGACATTTCTTTTTCCACTACTACTTTACCGTTTTCAATTTTAACTATTAGTTTAGCCCGCGGCTTAAACCCTTTCAACTCTCTGATAGTTTTAGGAATAGTTATTTGGCCTCTTTCGCCCAGAACACTTCTTGTTTCATACACCATGCCACCTCCAATATGTTTAATACATATTTATTCATACCAATACGTATTTAAACTTTCTTCTTGCCTTCTTTTCTTGTTTAAATATTCCTCATTACCTTCATTTTTCTTTTAACTGTTTTTTGCCTGCTTCGCCTTAACTTAAAATAAAAACCCCCGCTGGCTATTGCTATTGCCAGTGGAATAAAACCATAGTAAATGTTTGAATCCTCTTCGCCTTCAAGTAATTGTAAAACTTTTTTTGCTTTAAGAACTGCCTGCAGTAATTGTTTTTCTTGAATCGCTGTATTGGCTTCCTCTAATAAAACAGTAATCTCTTTATTTTCCTGCCCGTTTGCATTAAAGGCTTCAATTGCCTGATTATAGAATGCCAAAGCCTCACTTTCAAGCTGGTTGTAGTCATCATTAATTTCTGTTTCAATGCTTTCCAATTGAAATTTCTTGCTTTCAAAATCTTCTGCAATCAATTTTTGTTCTTTCAACGCATTAAAATATTTTCCTTCCCTTATTAAATTATTAAAAGAGTTAATTGAGTCAGTTAAACCATTGCCTGTAATGATTTCCAGCTGGTTTCTTATTTCTTTCAGTCTTTCCAGACTGGTTGGAGGAAAATAATTTAATTGAGTTAATTCTTCAAGGCTTGCACTAGCCAGTATTTCTTCAAGCAAGCTGATTAAGTTAGTGGTTTTTTTTCCTGAAAGCATTGACTCAAATTCAGTTAATTTTTCTTTAAAAATCTTGGTTTCAATTTCTGCCTGTTGGCTGGCAGTTAACTCTAACTTGTTTTTCTTTTCCTTTATTTTTGAAATTAAAGCTTTAACTATAACACTGTCCTGGCTTTCATTTAACTCAATCAATAATTCAGTTAATTCTTTTCTTTTTTCCTGAATGTCTTTTCCGTCCATTACTTCAATTTCTGCCAGCAGTTCATTTACTTCAACTGAAAGACTGTTTATTTCTTCTATTGTAACGGAATTCAAATTGTTTCTTTCTAATAAAAGCTTTTTCGCGTTTTCAAGTTTTTCTAATGCTTCAGTTCTTTTACCTTCCTCTTTTAATAAATCTGCTTCAAAAATCAGCTTGCTTAAAGAATTCAAATCTTCTTCTGCTTGGCTTGCTTCTGAATCAAAATTGTTTTCCTTTAATTTTTCTAATTCGCTTTCCAATTCATTAATTTTTTCCAGTAAATCGTTTTTTTCAAAAAAATAACTTTCCTCTAAACCTTCAAGTCTTTCAAGTTCTGCCCATAATTTTTCGCTTTCCAGCCTGACATTTGAAACTAGTGTTACTTGGTCTCTGTTACCATAATCAAATTCTAGTTCGATTAAAGTTAATTCTGAAAACAATTCGCTTGCTTTAACCTTGATTTCTTCTATTTTGCTTTCCTTTAAAACCAGTAAGTCTTCTTTCAAGTCCTTGAATTCGTTTAACCAAAACAAGTTCAAGTCTTTAACAATTAAATTCAAAAAATAAGTTGACTCTTGGCCTGGTAAAATGTTTTTTAACTCTAAGTTTAACTTGTTGTCTTTCAACAAACTAGCGCTGGTTTCAACACCAAATTCATTAAAAACAGTTAAACCTTCAACATCATTACTGCTGAAAGAAAAAGGAATTAAAACACTGACTTTGTTTATCTCTGAATCCAGATTATTCTTGAACTTTAAAAAATAAGAGTACTCGAAAAAGTTTTCTCCTAACTCACTGTAATTAAGCAAACTCAAACTAAACTCTATTGGATTACTAACTGAATAGAAAACCTTGATTTCCTCGTTTTCTAAAACCTTTTCACTAACAATTACAAGCTTGTCATTTTCAACATAATAATTGGTTTTGTTTTCCCTGACAACCTTAATGCTCTCTAACTCAAAACCTTCATCTAATTCTGTCTCAATTTCAAGCCTGGAAAACTCTACTGCTTTGTCTTTAATTTTAATGGTTTTCTCTTTGAATGCTTTCTCTAAAGTCAAAAACTTTAATTCCTCAATTTCGCTTGCCTCAATCATTAAATCCTGAATGCTGGCCATAATAATGGTTTCTCCTGGCGGAAGAAAACCAAAACTTAATTCTAATTCATTGTCTTTAAAAAAACTATAATTAATCGCGGTACTGGAACTCTCAACTTTAACTCCCACAGCTTTAACTAGCAGGCTTAAATTCAATCCATTAAAACCTTCACTTAAAGGATTCTCTATTACAATCATTAACTCGCTTGAAAAAAACTCGTTTGCTTTAACTAAATCAATTCCCAAAAAAATTAGTTTAACATTACTTTCAATTACTTCGCTTAAAACTTTAATTAATTCTTCCTTGCTGTCAAAGTAAAACTTTTTAGTCTTTAATTCCACACTTTCAAATTCTTTCAATAACTCAATTTTGTCATTAATTTCATCATTAAATACTTCTTGTAACGCGCTTTCGTCTTTAATTAAACTTTCAAGCCTTGACTTGCTTCCAGTTCCAAAAGAATCAAAAAGCAATTCCAGCTGCCCTAAAAACTTTTTAGCTTCAAAAAACTCTTCCCTTAATTCAATTACTTCGCTTTTGCTTTCAACTGCTTGCCATATTCTTTCCTCTAACTCCTTGCACTCACTGCCAGCCAGCAATTTATCTTCATTCAATTTTATTAAACTTTTTAACAAATAAAACTCGTTTTCAAAACTCTTAACTTCAGCCCAGTCACTGTAAGCAAAAACTTTTTCAAGGTTTTCAACACACTCACTTAAATCAATCTGATTTTCAAGCGACACTTTTTCAAAATCAATTAAGCCAGCTTTCAGTTTCTCAAAATTTGAGACAAAACTCTTGCAGCTTGAAATTTTTTCTTTTTTTTCTTTTCTTTCATCAAAATAACTCAATTTTAACTTAATCAAGGTTTCAAGTGATTGTAGTTCCTTGTTTAAGTTGATTGCTTCCTGTTTTTCTTTCAGCAAACCATTGACTTCAATACTTTTTTCCTCACAATAACCCAAAACTGCCTCGCTATACTCACTGTTAATGCCCTCAATCTTTGAATCCAGTAACTTTAACTCGCTGTTCAAGTTTTTTTGTTTGGCCAGCCTTAAAGCAAAATCTTTTTCTTTAACTAACAAAACTTCCTGCTCTAATGCACTTAACTTTAATTCTTCTATCTCTAAGTCAAGTAAATTAACATTATTCAAGTTATTCTGGTTTAAACTTTTCTCTCCGGCAATAACTAAAAACAATTCCTTGTTAACTTCCATTAAACCAGTTTCTTTAACTAACTCTAAGCCTTTCTTAATGCTTTCAATTAACTCAATGTTTTCCTCAAACAATAAAACTTCTTTTTCTTTAACTGCTTTAATTGATTCAACCATTTTCTGCTGGCTTAAACTGAATTCTTTTACCACTGAAGCTTGTTTGCCGGTTAAACCATTAAAAGCTTCAAAAAGAATTGTTGGGGGAAACTTTTTCAAATCACTTACAGCCTGCGTTACAGAGTCAGCTAAAGCAAACTTTGAAGTCAAACCCTTAACAACTGGAAAGATGTCAGCAAAAAAAGTTGGTTCTTTTGGAGCAAAATCATAAAAAAAATCATCATAAAAGTCAAGCAACTCCAAGTGAGAGTATTCTAACGAATAAAAAACGTTTTCTCCAGAGCCAGTAATTTTTGCATCAAATTCTTTTAATTCCTGAAAGTAAAGACTGACAAAACTCTCGCTTTCCTCTATTACTGGAGTCTTTAATTCATTCAAGTTCAAGTTAAGAAAAGAAAAATCATCAAACAAGTCTTCTTCCATTATTTCCTGCACTCCAAACTTGTTCAAGTCATTTACTTCTAAAGCAGTTAAAGCAAACAATGCCTGCATTGACTTCTGGCTTTCACGAAAAGCGTTAGCTAACTCAAAATTTAACCTGTAAACTTTTTCTTCTAAACTACTAACATCCTCAAACTTGTCACAAGCTTTATTGATTTCTTCTAAACTCTTTTTTGACTTGTTATAGTAAAGCCAGCTTTTAGCGACATGGTTTTTGAAAGACAAAAACTTCTGCCTTGACTCTAAACTAAAATCACTTAACTCAAAATCCAGAAACTCTTCAACTTCATTAAAACACTTTTCAATGTCACTGCATTCAGGAATCATTGTTTCAGGAAAAGAAGTCAAATAAATACAGTCAGCCCGCAGGCTTTCATCTAACTCAAAAAGACAACCAGAAAGAATTACAAACAAAATTAAAATTAATAAAGTCCCAAGTCTTAAGCGAGCCATAAAAGATAATTAAAGCGAAGATTATTAAAACCTTTTTTAATCTAATTATTTTATGAAAAGAGTAATAATTACTGGTGCAAGTGATGGCTTGGGTTTAGAGTTATCAAAGCAGTTTATTGAAAAAGGAGTTGAAGTAATAGGAATTTCAAGAACCAAACCAAGTATTGAAGTCAAATTTATTAAAGCTGACTTGACTGTTGACAGTGAAATTGAGAATGCAATAAAAATAATAAAAAAAGATTTCCCAAAATTTGATTGCTTGATTAATTGTGCTGGAATTATGCAGGTAGCTCCCTTGAACAAGATTGACTTCAAAAAAGTGAGTGAATCTTTTAAAGTAAACATTATCGCTCAAATAAAACTTGTTTCTGGTTTAATGGATTTAAT
>JBDRCV010000033.1:0-9351 GCA_043821385.1 archaeon
TAGAAAACAATCTTATACTAGGTACTCTAAGAAAAAGCAGAGAAAAAACTTTTTGGGCGGTGTGCCGCAGACAAAAGTCAGACAATTTAACATGGGCAACCCAATAAAAGACTTTGATTCAGCAGTAGACTTAATGGTTAACGAAAGCATTCAGTTAAGAGATAATGCAATAGAAAGCTTAAGGTTAATGATTAACAGACTGCTTGTAAAAAAACTTGGAAAAGACAATTTTTTCATGAAAATCAGGATTTACCCTCACCACTTTTTAAGAGAAAACAAGATGGCTTCAGGTGCCGGAGCAGACAGAATTCAGTCAGGCATGGGTAACTGTCCTTTTGGAAAAATTATTGGTAGAGCCGCAAGGTTAAGGAAAAACCAGAAAATTGTAACAATTTTATGCGATAAAGAAAAAATTAATGTTGTTAGAAAAGTTCTTGAAAACACTAACACTCGAATTACTTGCAATGTTACAACTAAATTTGGTCCAAACAAAGGAATTAAAACTATTGGAACCAAACCATCAAAAACCAGAGCAATGAGAAAAGAAGAACAAATGAAAAAAGAAGAAGAATCAAAGAAAACAGAAACAAGCAAAGAAGAAGGCAAAGAAAGCAAAGACAAGAAAGAAGACAAAGAAGGAAAAGAAGGCAAGAAAGAAAGCAAAGACAAGAAAACAGAAAAACCAAGCGAAAAAAAAGACTCTAAAAAAGAAGGCAAGAAAAAGTAACTGCCAACCATAAAGCTTTTAAGCATCTGATTCTTTTATTATTCGGTTTTAATGCTTTCAGAAATTGATGACTTAGAGTTTGTTCCAAAAGACAAGAAACTAGTTTTATGGTTTAGAGAAATAAGAAAAGATAACCTTGAATTAGCTGGCGGTAAGGGAGCTAATTTAGGTGAAATGACTAACGAGGGTTTTCCTGTACCATCAGGGTTTATTGTTTCAAGCAAGTCATTTGACTTGTTTTTAGAAAAAAACCAGTTAAACGAAAGAATTCAAAACATTTTAAAACAAATTAATTACTCTGAAGTAAAAGACTTACAGGAAAGAACTGAAGAAATAAGAGAATTAATTAAAGAAACCCCAATTCCGGTTAAAATTGTTTCAGAAATTAAAAAAGCTTACGAGAGACTAGGAGAAAAAAAACTTGCCTGGCTTACAAGCAGTGAAGAATGCTTTGTTGCAGTTCGCTCTAGTGCTACAGCAGAAGACTTACCGACAGCAAGTTTTGCAGGACAACAAGACACTTACTTGAACATTAAAGGAAAAGAAAACGTTGTTAATGCAGTAAGAAACTGCTGGGCTTCACTTTACACTGCCAGAGCAACTTATTACAGGTTAAAACAAGGTTTTACTGGACACGTTAGCATTGCAGTAGTAATACAAAAAATGGTTAACTCTAAAGTTTCAGGAATAATGTTTACAGCTAACCCGACAGGCGACCAATCCAAACTCATAATTGAAGCAGTTTATGGTTTAGGTGAAGCAATAGTTGGAGGAGCAGTTACTCCAGACCATTATGTTATAGACAAGAAAAGCATTCGAATTGAAAGCAAGCAAATAGCAGAACAAGAATGGAAGCTTGAAAGAAAAGAAGGCAGAACAGTTAAATCAGAAGTAAGTAAAAAAGAAGGAGAAAAACAAAAACTTGAAGACAAATTAATTTTGAATCTAGCAAAAATTGGCAGACAAATTGAAGCACACTATAAAATGCCTCAAGACATTGAATGGGCTATAGAAAACAATGAATTATTTATAACACAGTCCAGAGCAATAACTACTTTAAAAAAAGGAATTGAAGCCAAAGAAAAAATTGACTCTTTACAACACGAGAAAGAAGTAATTTTAACTGGCTTAGCAGCTTCTCCCGGAATTGCTGGAGGCAAAGTTAAAATCGTTCACAATGCAACAGAATTAAGTAAGATTGAAAAAGGAGACATTCTGGTAACTGCAATGACGACGCCTGACATGGTTGTAGCAATGGAAAAAGCCGGCGCAATAATAACTAATTCTGGGGGTTCAACTTGTCATGCTTCAATTGTTTCAAGAGAACTAGGAATTCCCTGCGTTGTTGGAACCAAGAACGCGACGAAAGTTTTAATTGAAAACCAGGAAGTAACTGTTGACGCAGTGCACGGAAAAGTTTTTGACGGAATAATTGAAGAATTAATTGAAAAAAAACTAGTGCCAGGAAAAGAAACAGAAAAAACTGATTTAAGCACTGAAGCAATAGAACAAAAATTTCACTTAAACGAAACAGAGTTAAACCAGGTAATGGAAAAAATTTCAAAACCAAAAATTTTAGTTAAAGTAAACGTTGCATTACCTGAAGCCGCTGAAAGAGCTTTTAAAACTCAACCAGATGGAGTAGGCTTGTTAAGAGCAGAACACATGTTTACTAAAACAGGCAAACACCCTTACTATCTGGCAAGGCAAGGCAAAACAGATGAATTAGTTGAACTAATAAAAAAAGAAGTCACTCTAGTAGTAAAATGGTTTAAAGACAAACCAGTATGGTACAGGACTTTTGATGCTAGAACAGACGAGTTTGCTAACCTGGAAGGTGGTAATGAAGAACCAAAAGAAGACAATCCAATGCTTGGATGGCATGGAATCAGAAGAGCAATAGACAAGCCAACTTTAATTAAAGCAGAATTTAAAGCAATAAAAGAATTAAGAAGTCAAGGTTACAAGAAACTAGGCGTAATGCTTCCATTCGTGCAGTCAGTGGAAGAATTAAAGCAAGCAAAAGAAATTGCAAAAGAAGTTGGTTTAATGCAGGATTCTGAATTCGAGTTTGGAGTAATGATTGAAACGCCGGCAAGCATTTGGATTATAGACGAATTAATTGCTGAAGGAATTAATTTTGTTTCTTTTGGAACCAACGACTTAACACAATTAACTTTAGGGGTTGACAGAAACAACGAGTTAATCCAGAAACTGTTTAATGAATTACATCCAGCTGTTTTAAGAGAAATAGAGTTTGTTATAAGCAAGTGCTTGAAAGCAGGAGTTAAAACTTCAATTTGTGGGCAAGCCGCAAGCAACCCTGCAATGGTTGAAAAACTAATTAACTTTGGAATAAACAGTGTTTCAGCAAACATTGACAGCGTGGAAAAAATCCGTGAAACAGTGAAAAAACTTGAAATGCTTAAAGCAGTCAAAGAATTGAAAAACAAAGAGTAAGATTTTTCTTCTAACAAAAACGAATTTAAATGGTTTTCGATTAAACCTATTTTTATGTTATTAAAAAACATTCA
This sequence comes from archaeon, assembly GCA_043821385.1. Classification (GTDB taxonomy): domain Archaea; phylum Iainarchaeota; class Iainarchaeia; order Iainarchaeales; family JBDRCV01; genus JBDRCV01. The sequence goes on from JBDRCV010000033.1 coordinate 3,262, forward strand.
GTGGAAGAACTTAAAGAAAGTTAAAGGCAACAGAATTCTAGTGCAGTTACCTGACGGCTTAAAACAGTATTCCTTGGAATTAATGGAAAAACTAGACAAGCAATTTAAAGGCAAAAAGCAATTGTTTTTGTTAGTTGAACCAACTTTTGGAGCCTGTGACTTAGCAGAAGAAAAAGCCTTGAGTTTAAACTGTCAGACAATAATTCATTTTGGTCACGAGAAATTCTATAAACCTAAAGTTAGAACAATTTACATTCCAATAAAAATTCCTTTAAACAATAAAAGAATAGTTAAACTTGTTTTAGAAAAACTAGAGACAAAGAATTTTAATACAATTGTTATTGCTGGATTACAACAGTTTTCTTTTAACTTAAAAGAATTAAAAAAATTACTTGAAAAAGAAAAAATCAAGGTTTTGAAAACCGGAACAGTTTTAGGCTGTAATTATGAATGGCTGGTGAAAGCTGAAAAGAAAGTAAAGTGCATTGTTTTTATTGGCGAGGGAAGCTTTCACTTGAACGGATTGTTATTGGAAACAGTTAAACCAGTATTGTTTGTTAACGCTTTAGGCTTGGAAGGAAAGTGGTTTCAGGAATTAAGACGAGAACAATTAGTTAGGCAGAAGTGGGCTAGGATTGCTTTAGCAAAACAAGCTAAAACTTTTGGCTTAATTGTAAGCACTAAAAAAGGACAGTTATTATTAATTCAAGCTTTAAAAGCAAAAAAATTAATTGAAAAAAAAGGTTTGAAAGCAGTATTGCTTGCCTCTGACTTAATTAAACCAGAAAACTTTTTAGGCTTAAAAATTGATTGTTTTGTTAACACTGCCTGCCCACGAATTGCTGTAGATGACTACCAGCAATTTAATGCACCAGTAATTAACTTGAAAGACCTGAAAGAAGTTTTAAACTGAACTAATTGTTGTCCCAATAAATTGTTCTCCACGGACTGCCTTCAATAAGTTTTCAGTGTTATTGCCGTTCAAGACAAGAGCTTTAATGTTAGATCTTTTAACAATGGTTGCCGCAAACAAGTCAAACGGTACATGACAGCCGGTTGAAACACTTGCATAAGTTAAAACTAGTTTTATTAGTTTATTGTAATCCATTGAATCCAACAAGATAACATTCTTTTCTCTTTTCGGGTCACCAGAATAAATACCGCTAACGTTAGTCAAATTTACAAACAAGTCAGCTTTAAGAAATTCTGCTGTTAAAGCCGCAATACCGTCAGTTGTAGTTCCTGGAAGCATTCCAAAAACTACTGGAATTTTTCCTGAATCAAAAACTTCTTTTATTCGCGTGAAATTATCTAAGGGTTCATGAAAAGCTTTTTCAATCAAATTAATTATTATTAAAGCGTTAGCTTTTGTTGCCTGAATTCCAGCTAAATCTTGTTGAAAATAGTTGCCTCCAGCAGACTTAATGCTTGCAATTAATTCTCTTGCAAGTTTTCCTCCTCCAACAGCTAAAACTATTTTGTGGCCTTGGCTGGTTAAATCGTTTAAAACAGTGCATAATTTTGTTATTGCCAGAAGGTCAAGTTTTTCTTTGCCTAAAAGAGAGCCGCCGACAGAAAACACTATTGTTTTCCCGCTGGCCTGATAACTCGAATAAGAAGAATAACTTGAACTTGAATTACTTGAATCATTCGAATCACTCAAATCACTTGAATAAGTTGATTCACTTGACTCTTGTTTTTCTTTTTCTTCTAAAGCTTGGTCAAAGAATTCAAACATTTTAAACCACTAACATTAAAACATTTCCCTTTTAAATATTTATAGGTAGCAGGCAAGTGTTTTGAATGGAAGACGCAGAAATACTGGTTTTTAAGAAGAAACTAAAAAAGCTAGAAAAACTTAAAGGTAAAGGAACTCAATTGATTAGTCTTTACATTCCGTTCGGAACTGACAGAAGCAATGTAACAACTCAATTAACTGACGAGTTAAGCCAGTCATCAAACATTAAAAGCCCTACAACCAAAAAAAACGTGCAAGGAGCTTTAAGAAGGATTATTAATTATTTAAAGCAAATTGACTTCAAACTGCCTAAAAAAGGTTTAGTGGTTTTTTCCGGAAACGTTTCTGAAGCAGATGGAAAAATTGACATAATGCTTGACGCTTTAAATCCACTGCAAGAACTAAAAACCAAGCTTTACTGGTGTGATTCAAGCTTTCACTTACAGCCATTGCTTGAAATGATTGAACCAACAGAAATTTATGGTTTAATTGTAATTGACAAGAGAGAAGCAACAGTTGCTTTGCTGAAAGGAAAAATTTATGAAATTATTAATAAAAGTACTTCTAGTGTGCCGGGAAAAATTAAAGCCGGAGGGCAAAGCAGTCACAGGTTTGAGCACTTAAGACAAAACGCTGAAAAAGAGTTTTACAGGCGGGTTAGTGAGAAAATTAATTCGGCTTTTCTTCCAATAAAAGAAAAAATTAAAGGAATAATTGTCGGCGGGCCGGGAATAACAAAAAACGAGTTTCTTGATGAAGGAATAATTCACATTGAAATAAAAAACAAGCTTCTTGGAACCATTGACTGTTCTTACACTGACGAGTACGGAATAAAAGAATTAATTGACAAGTCACAAGAATTACTGCACGATACAGCTTTAATCAGAGAAAAACAATTACTAAACAATTTCTTTGAGTTAGCTGCAAAAGACGGCTTGGTTACCTATGGCGAGAAACATGTTTTGGAAGCAGTCAAGTTAGGTAAAGCAAAGACTGTTATTATTAGTGAGAAAATTGACTGGATTGTTTTAAAGTTAAAGTGTTTAAAATGCAACAAAGAAATATTCAGAGTAGTAAAAAACCCGGAAGAAACACCTTTAAAGCACTCTTGTCCTGAATGCAAGAGTTCCACTGAATTATTAGAGGAAGTGGATTACATGGACTACCTTTTAGAAAAAATCAATAAAACCGGAGCAAAACAAGTAATTATCAGCACTGAAAGTTCTGAAGGAGAACAATTTTTTAACGGTTTTGGCGGTTTTGGAGCATTCCTTCGCTATAAGTAAAAGGTTTTTGAATTGAATGAAGAAAGCGTTGGAATCAAACATTATTCTACTAAAAGCAAGGGAATTAATGGCAGAATAAAGCAAAGAATCAGTGATTTTCTTGTAAGTGAGAAATCAATTTTTGGTGAATGCAAGGTTAAAAGATTTGACAACGAAAAACTAATGGAAACACAAACAGAGTTAAAAATTAAAGAAAATAAAAATGAAAAATTAGATCAAATGATTCTGGAAATGGAGAAATTCAATTTGGATTCCCTGCAGGCAATAAAGTTTACTGCAAGGTTTCTTGGAGTCAGCAAAAAAAGAATTGGTTTTGCAGGAATAAAAGACAAGCGAGCAGTAACAAGCCAGAAGATTAGTTTATGGCAGTCTGACATTGAAAGATTAAAGAAATTTAAAAGCAAGCGAATTGATTTAAGGTTTACTGGCTGGAGTGACAAAAAAATAGAGTTAGGGGACTTAGAAGGAAACTACTTTAACATTACAATCAGGGAACTGGAATTAGAGAAAAAAGAGTTAGTGAAAAGAATTAATGCAAGCATTAAAGAAATTTCAAAAAACGGAGTAATAAATTATTTTAGTTTACAGAGGTTTGGAGGAATAAGGTTAGTTAGTCATGAAATCGGAAAACTTTTCTTAAAACAAGATTTTGAAAAAGCAGTAAAAGTTTACTTAACTAAAACCAATGAAAAAGAAAAAACTGAAATCCAGACAGCAAGAAAAAACTTAATACAAGAATTTAATTACAGTAAAGCAGTAAGAGATTTTCCAAAAGACTGCTGGGTTGAAAGAGTTTTAATACACCACTTATGCAAGAATCCAACAGACTTTAAAGGCGCAATAGAATTACTGCCATTAAACTTCCAGTACCTTTTCACTCACGCTTACCAAAGCTTTCTATTTAACACAACTTTAAACAAGTTAATTGAAAGAAACTTAAAGTTAGAGGACTTTCCAATAATTCCAATTCTGGGCTGTGACTCTGAATTTAGTGCAGGAGTTTTAGGAGAAATTGAAAAAGAATTACTAAAAGAAGAAAACATTACGTTCAAAGACTTTTATGTTAAAAGTTTTCCAAAGTTAAGCAGTAAAGGTTCTAAAAGGCAGACCATATTGTTTCCAGAAAACCTTAAACTAGAAAAAATAACGAAAGACGAAATAAATGAAGGAAAACTAAAAGCAATTGTAAGCTTTTATTTGAGCAAAGGAAATTACGCTACAACAATTTTAAGAGAAATCATGAAAAACTAATTCTATTCAAATCTTTTTAGTTTTCTTGAAAACAAGTTCAAGAACATGCTGAAAACAGTCGGCACAACAAGCCTTGCAAAATCAAAGACAATTATTACTGCAACAATTTGCTGCGGGTACAACGTAACGCTAATGAATTCAGGAACTGACATGAAAGCAAAACCAACAAACTCAACTAAACCAATTCCTCTCGGAAGAAAAGGCACTCTTTCAAGAATTGAAATTAAAACAAACAAAACCAAAACAGAGTGTAACGGAATCCACATGTTAAAAGAAACAAAAGCAAACTGTAAAGCAAGGAACTCAAAAAACCAAGAAATAATTGCTAATACAAAAATTACTGCCAGAGAAGAAACAGAAATTTTTTTCAAGTACTCTGAATACTGAATAAAAAAGTTTTCTGGTTTCTTAAACCATTTAATTCTTTTACCAAAAAAAGCAAAAATTCTTGCAATCCTTAAACCAAAAGACTTTTTTAAAGGCAGTAAAAACATTGCAGTTGCCGCAAGAATTACAAGAAAACCTAAAAGCAAGAAAACAAAGTAATGAAATTCAAGTTGAACGCTTAAAAGAAAAAACAAGATTACAATAAAAGCAACTAAAGCTAAAAGAAAAAACTTTAAACCCTTAACAATAAAACTAAAAGAAACTCCTTTAGTGTAAGGTATTCCAAAAAAGTCTTTTAAAAAAATCACTCTGACTGCTTCAGCACCCAACTGAATTGGAGTCAAAGAAGCGTAAACTGCACAAAAACCAGAAAAAACTAGTTTTCCAAAACCTGCTTTCTTAAACTCTTTCCTTATAAGAAAAGCCCAAGAAACAACCCAAACCAAAATACTTAAAAGAAAACTAATACAAGCAAGAACAAAATACCAGGGTTCAACCAAACTTAAAACACTTAAAGCATTAGTAAATAAAGCAAACAATGCCAGCAATACAAAAACAACAATTAAAACAAAAAAAGCTTTCTTTAAATGAGAAACCATAAAACCAACTTAAACATAACAATTACTTGTTTGCCAGTGAACCAGGCACTTTGTTCACTTGCTCTAAAATAGCCTTAATGTCAGGGTAAACTTTTTCAAGCACGAAAAAAGAAATTCCCTCCAAATTCTCTGCCTTGCCACCACTATATATCTCTATCGAGTTAGAGGTTAAAACAACTCTGCTTTCAGATTCTTTATCTTGAGGCATGTTAATTAGAACGACTGACTCGTTAGCTTGCGGAATTAAAGCTTGAAGGCATTCATTTACTGATAGTTCTGTACTTGTGTTAAGGTCTGCTTCGTTTGTCTGACAGTACAATAACTCTCCTCTCTCATCAATCACTCTAGCCACAACATTAGTTCTCTTTCCAGTAGCAGTAAAAAGAACAGTAAACAAGTTTAAAGCCTTACTCATCTCCGTGTTCTCTGGAGACTGCAAATAAAGTTCAGGGCTAACAATTACTGCTGGTCTGGCTTTTAACTCTTGAAGCAATTCGCCTGGCGGAGCAGTATTACTCTGAAACTTTAAGCCTTGGTCAATTACTTCAAAACGATAACTTCCTTTATTTAAATTCTCTAAAACCAAGGGAACCATGATAACAAGAATTAAAGCAATCACAACAACTATAACAATTGAAAAAAATAAAGCATTATTTTTCTTCATAACAAATACCTTTAATAAAAATAGAATACAATCAAAATTTAAAGTAAATTGCAGTAAAAGTAAAGACTTCTGGGATTGAATTAAAAATAAAAAAAAGAAAGAAAAAACAAGGAATTAACCTTGTTTTTTAGATTATTTACTCGTCTACAGCACAGTCTTCAGGAG
>JBDRCV010000034.1:0-15795 GCA_043821385.1 archaeon
TTTCTGAATTGCCTGAAAATTCCAATGTTGTTTCAAACAATTATCGTTTGGTTTGGTTTTATTCTGGAAAACAAGCAAGTCATTTGCCTAGAGTAGTTGATATTGATAATGCAAGTGATGTTTATTCTAGTTTAATTGAAAACAATTTCACTCACTTGATTGAATATTGTAATAACCGTTATTTGAGTGATGTTGTTTTGGAGTCATTGCTTGCAGATGAAAAGATTACAGAGTCTTTCAATAATGATTGTGTTTCATTATATGAAGTAAGTTGAATTCAAGGTTTTATGGTTTGGCTATTGCCAGGGTTGCCAGGTAATAGTTTTTGTCTTGAAATCTGTTGCCAATCTTTTTTAGAAACCAGTTAAAAAGCTTTTTCAATGGCGTTGGAATAAAACTATCGTGAATCATTGTTGAAATTAAAGTAAACCGGTTGCCAATTTTAATTATTTTAACGCTTTTAAATTTTTTAAAAAAAACTTCTTTCAGGCCTTGTTCACTTACTCTCCAGTAGTCTTTTGGGTCTGGGTGAAATCTTTCCATAAAAGGAGTTATAATTATTGCCTGTCCGTCTTTTTTCAAAACCCTTCTAATTTCTTCAACCAGAAACCCTGGTTTTGAAACGTGCTCTAAAACGTTGGTGCATAAAACGTTGTCAAAAGAATTATCTTTAAACTTTAATCCTTTCATGAAATCCATTACTTTGTCAATTCCAGGAAATTTTACTGCATCAATGCAAACCATTTGTTCAGCTAATTCTCTGTACTGTATGTTTCCTGCTCCAATGTTTAAGGTTTTACCTTTCAAAAAAATAACTTCTTTTTTCAAGGTTTCTTCTAATTTTTGCCTATAAGGACTTGGAATATTCATTTTAGTAATTAAATAAAGACTATTATTTAAATGCTTTTATTGTTATAATTAATGAAATGGAAATCTTAAGAGTTTGTCATCATTTCTTTACGAAAAAAAACATGAAGATCGGTTTAGCTCCGCATTTTTATAATTTATCTCTTGAACTGCAAAAACTTGGAGTTAGCCAAAACATTCTGGCAAGCGAAACTGATCTTGATGGAAAAATATTTCAAGGCATTCAAGTGCACAAGTTTAATAACCTCCACCCATTTGAAGTTATTCGTTCTGGCAGTGCAGCTTTCAATAAAATAAAAGAATTAAAGTGTTCATTAAAAGAATTTGACTTTGATTTAATTCATTACCATAATCCGGGTTATTTCTTGCTTGACAAGCACAAAAAAGAATTGGGCGTGCCATTAATTCAAACAATTCATGCTTCTCCTACAAGAATAAAAAAAACAATGTTTTCAGAATTCAGTTTTCGTAATTTTAAGGAAGGCTTTTATTATACGCTTTTTACTCGTTATGGTTTAAAGAACTGTGCGGCAACAATCGTTGTTGCAAATGAAGAAAAACAATCGCTTGTAAACCAGTGGAATGCAGATAAAGAAAAGATTTTTGTGATTCCGACAGCTGTTGATTTAAAAGATTTTAAAATTGAAAAGAAGGAAAAAAAAGAGTATGACATTATTTATGCTGGGCGTTTTGCTCCAGGTAAAAGAATTCCAGACCTTTTGAAAGCAGTGGAAATTTTAAAGGAAACTTTTCCTGACATAAAACTTTTGCTGGTTGGCGGCCATAAAAAAGATATTTCTTACCGTACAGTTTTGAACACAATTAAATCTCTTAGATTGGAAAAAAATGTTATTAACACAGGGATTGTTTCTCAAAGCGAACTAAAGAAATTGTTTTTGAAGACAAAAGTTTATGGCTTGTCTTCCGTTCAAGATGGCTTGCCAAAATCTGTTTTAGAGGCAATGGCGTGTAAACTTCCAGTTGTTGCTTATGGGGTTGCTGGTTTAATTGACTGTGTGGAAGACTGTAAAACTGGTTATCTTATTCAACCTAAAAATATTAATGAACTAATGGGAAAACTTAAACTATTATTGGAAAACGAACATTTAAGAAAAGAATTTGGTGTTAAAGCACTAAGAAAAGTTGAAAAAGAATTTAACTGGAAACGGGTTGCACAACTTAACAAAAAAGTTTATGAAACAGTTTTAAGATGCTAGTTTGTTGAGGATTGCCTTCCAGAAAACTGGTTTTAAAAAAAATAACTTGCCATGCTTGTTTTTGAATTTTGTTATTAAAATCCTTTTTTTTGTGCTTTGAACTGCCTGCCGGAATTCTTCCCTGTCTTTAAATCCAGTGTTAACCATGCCACTTATTTGGTAAGCTGACAGCCAAGGATTCTCTAAATCGATTTTTCCCTGTTTTTTTGCTATTTCAAATAATGGGCTTCCTGGAAAAGCCACAACATTAAAGCCAGAGTCAATTGCATTAAACTTGTCTTTTTGGTGTTCAATAATAAATTTTTCAGTTTCTTTAATTGTTTCTTGAGTTTCCCCAGGCAAACCATAAAGAATGTTGTATGAAGCAGTCACTCCGATTTCTTCACACCATTGCATTACTTGTTTTACTTTTTCAAGTGATAAACCTTTAACTGACTCGTTTAAAACTTTCTGGCTTGCACTTTCAAGCCCAAAACCAATTCTCTTACAGCCTGCTTTCTTGAATAATTCTAATAATTCTTTGTCTACTGATGTAATGCGTGCAGTGCACTCCCAAATCAAGTCATAATTTTTTCTAATTAATTCCCTGCATAAATTTTTTATTCTTTCTTTTTCAATAACAAACTCTAAATCCTGGAAGTAAATCCTTTTAACATTGAAGTCTTTTACTAGAATGTCAATTTCTTTTAAAACTTTGTTAATTGATCTCATACGGTAATTTTTTCCCTGAATTGCTTTATTGCAGAAAATACAGTTTAAAGGACAGCCCCTACTTGCAACAACAATTATTGTGTTGTACTTGTTTACTTCAACTAAATCATATTTTGGAATTGGCAGGCTGTCAAGGTTTTCTAGTACTGGCCTTTCAGGATTGTGAACTATATTGCCTTTATCCCAATAACTCACTCCCTTAACTTTCAATCCTTTTTCCACTATTTCTAGAATAGTTTCTTCTGGTTCTCCGCGAATTATAAAATCAACTGCCATGGTTTTAAGAGAGTAGTCGGGGAGTGTAGATGAATGTGGTCCAAAGACTCCAATTAATCCTTTAAATTTTTCTTTTAGTGCTTTTGAGAGTTCTATTGTTGCATTTGGAGGCACTGGTGACTGCCACCTGTCAAAAGGATTTGATGAAATAATAACTATTTTTGGTTCAAATTCAGTTATTTTTTCAACGAGTTCAGTTAACCCTAAGTCTAAAATGTTGTTGTCAAATACTTTTACTTCGTGTCCAGCGTTTAATAAAATAGTTGCAGAGTAAAGAGAGTCCAATGGAAGCTTTTTTCTGTTGACTGTGTAAAAATTAGAGTACTTGGCTTCCAGACCAATTTGAAGTTTATCTGAAACCTTTGGAGAAACAAAAACAATTTGCATAATAACAAATATTAATAAGAGTCTTTTAATAAAGATTGTGTTTCATTATATGAAGTAAGTTGAGCTGGTGAAGTTGTTGATGCTGTCAATTATTATTCCTGTTTTTAATGAAAAGCAAACCATTAAAGAAATTCTTGAAAAAGTAAACAAAGTTAAACTATCAAAAATTGAAAAAGAAATAATTATTGTTGACGATTATTCAACTGATGGTACGAGAGAAGAACTAAAAAACTTGAAAAACCTTTACAGTAAAATTGATTTTCATGAATTTAATCAAGGCAAGGGCGCGGCAATCAGGACTGCTTTAAAGCTTGTTTCTGGAGACTTTGTTTTAATTCAGGATGCTGACTTAGAGTATAATCCCGAAGACTACAAGAAGTTGTTAGTGAAAGTTGAAAAAGATAACGCTAGAGTTGTTTATGGTTCAAGGTTTTTAGGTGAGAGAGATAAAATGTCTGGCTTGCATGGGTTTGGAAACAAGTTTTTAACAGTTTTCACAAACGCATTGTTTGGAGCAAAGTTAACTGACATGGAAACTTGTTACAAGTTAGTTAAAACTGATTTAATAAAATCATTAGATTTGAAAGCTAAAAGGTTTGACTTTGAACCAGAAATAACTGCAAAGTTATTAAAAAGAAAAGAAAAAATAATTGAAGTCCCAATTTCTTATGCTGGCAGACTGCATAGTTCAGGCAAGAAAATTACTTGGCGTGACGGTTTAAAAGCAGCGTACTATTTGTTAAAGTACAGGTTAATGGATTAAAGAGAAAGTGGTTACATGACTAAAAAATTAATTGAAAAATTGAAATTAATAAAAGAAGATTCTCGTGGAAAAATGTTTAGGATAGAAAACTTTCACTTCATAAAACGTTACAAGGGAACTATAAGTGCTGACCATGATCATGATGAAGCAGAGATTATTTATTTTTTGGATGGTAAAGCAGAATTGACTGTTGGGAAAAAAACCACAAAAGTAAGAGCGCCAGTTAAAATAACCATCCCCGCAAAAGCACATCACAAATTGGTTGCTTTAACAGACATCATACTTTTGGTGTTACGTTACAATTAGCCAGTCAAAAACCTTATTATTCCAAGTTTTTCAAAAAGCAGTTGTGGTAAACTTAAAATATTTCCTTGCAATAACCAGTAGTCAATGTTATTCCATAAGCTGATGGGTTCTACAACAAATGCAGTGAACATTAAACCTAAAAGGAAAGTGTAAAGCATTAAAATTATTGAAACATGCAAGGCATACTTAAAGCGTTTGATTAATTCAAATAAACCGATAACAATTAATGGAAAGAAAACCAGGAAAAACCTGTTTCCGAAACCCCAGGCTCCCTCCCACCAAGTGTAGCCACCATAAAACAACAAGTACATTAAAATGAAACCTAAGAAAAGGTACTTCTTTTCATGTCTTAAATAAAACAATCCAATTATTCCTGCAATCAATAAAGGAGTCCAAAACAATAACCCTCTGGCAGGGTCAAAAAGGATTTGCAGTAAGTGAACTGGAATTATTGCGAAAGTGCCTTCACTGAAACCATAGCCAATTGAGAAAGGCGAACCATACTGTACTAAATTGTAAACTAAAGTAATTAAAACAAAAGGAATAAAACCTGTGAGAGTTAAAGCTAAATTCCTGTACTGTTTTTTTATAATAAAGTAAACCGTTAACGGTAAGAAAAACAAGGCGCTAGTGTATCTGATTAGAGTCAGAAAACCAATCAATAATCCTGAAGCATAAGAAGTGTAATTTGATGATTTCTTTAACAAGAACAAAATAAGGATTGTGAATAAGCCTGCTTCAACTGCATGAGTTAAAGAAATATCGTAAGTTGCATAGCGAAGGAAACTAGAGCCAAAGAAAACAATTGCAACTGTTAAGGGAATTAACCAAAACTTTTTTTTGTCTAACCCTTTTGAAAAATACTTTTTCAAAATTACAATTGAACCAATTAATGCAATAAATAAAAGGATTAAGTGAGTTAAAGCCATTGCCAGCTGGTGAATCAAAATATCTCCTCTTTCTTGTAAAAAGAATTCATCTTTAATGTGAAAGATTGAGAAATCATCTAAAACAAGGCTTAAACTGTAAAGTGGGCCTTGAATCAAAGCCAGTCCGACAGGGTACTTGGAAACAAACTTGTTTGTTATTGGATTGAATTCAATTACATTAGTGTTGTTTGCTGTGTCAAGTCTTTCCTGGTTAGCTAAATCTAAAGTGTGGTCTTTGAAAATGGCTTCAGTTAAAGCGTAATAACCTACACCGTCACTTGTAATTAATGGTTTAAAGAATAAAAGAATGAACACTAAAATGATAATTAAAAAAATGTAATCGTTTTTGTTTAATTCAAGTTTTTTTAGGATTTCTTTCATTTAATTTCATTTTCCTTAATTTTTTTCTTAACTTAAAAGAGTTTATAAAGAATTCTTTTATATCCATTCCATCTAGCTTGCTTTTGCCTAGAATCCTGTCAATGAATGTTATTGGAATTTCTTTTACTTTAAAGCCTTTTCTTATGGCTTCAAACAACAAACTTATTTGGAATGCATACCCCTTAACTTCAAGTTCAGAAAAGTCAACTTTTTTCAAGAATTCTGCTTTCATTCCTTTGAATCCCGCAGTGCAGTCGTTTACTGGTAACCCGGAAATCATTCTTGACAAAAGGTTTCCTCCCTTGCTAATCATTTTTCTTTTAAAGTCCCAGCCTTCAATGTCACCACCTTTAACATACCTTGAACCAATAACATAATCATTGCCTTCTTTTAATGCTTGAAGAATATCTTTAATATATTTTGGCTGGTGTGATAAATCTGCATCCATTTGAAAAACAATATCTGGCTTGAATTTTTCTAAACCATACTTGAATCCTTTAATATATGCTATGCCTAAACCTGCTTTCTCTGGATTTAATAACAAGTAAACGTTATTGAATTCTTTTTGCAAGCGCTTGATTTCTGCTGCTGTGCCATCAGGTGAAGTGTCGTCAACAAACAGAATTTGGAATAAGTATTCTTGGTTTTCAGAGTTAATTTTCTTGAATTCTGCATTTAATTGAGTCAACATTTTCTCAATGTTTTCTTTTTCGTTATAAGTTGGGATTACAAATAATACTTTCTGCATTCAATCACTCTAACATGTAGTGCATTCTTTTTTCTTTAAAGGCTTAATGTTTCCTAACACGCCTTTAGTGCCACGATAAAGCCATTTAATTTCATCAATTGACCTTAATGCTGTCAGCCTGTCAAAAATGTATTTTGGCCTAAAGTAAACTTTTTTCCAAGCATTCTCGCATAACTCTATTATTTCTTGGCTTGAAAGCTCTGGGTTTAAGAGTGTTGGTTCTGACATATCAAATTTTTCCCAGTCTCCTTCATTAAACCTTAACCAGCCTTTTTGTTTTGCTTCTTCAAACAATTTTGTTCCAGGGTAAACTATTGGCATTGTAAACTGCACTGTGTCAACATTTAGTTTCTTAACTAATTCAATTGTGTTAACAATGTCTTTTCTTGTTTCCCAAGGATAACCAAGCATTACTGTAGCATGCCTTAAAATTCCTGCTTTTCTTGCAGCATCAAAAGTGTGAAAAACTTGTTTTAAATTATAACCTTTTCTTATTTTGTTTAAGGTTTCCTGGCTTGCTGATTCAACTCCAAACTTTATTAACCTGCAACCGGCTTTCTTCATTAACTTAAATGTTTCAAAGTCTAAATTGTCTACTCTGCCATTACAACTCCAAACAACTTTAATTTTTTTTTCTAAAATCAAATTGCAAATGTCTTGAACCCATTCCTTGTGCCAGGTAAAAGTGTCATCATCAAAGAATATTTCTTTTACTTTAAGTTTTTCAACTAGTTCCTGCATTTCTTGAACGACGTTTTTTGGACTTCTTTCTCTGACTCTTTCACCGTAAAGCATTTGAGGCCAAGAACAAAACGTACACTTGTAAGGACAACCACGGCTCGCAAGAATGTAAGCCATGTGCTTGTGTAACTGCCAGTTTTCATGATAGTTTTTCCAAGGAATAATGTTTCGGTCAATCAAAGGCAATTCATCTAATTTTTCAAGTAACTCGTATTTTCCTGTACTAACAATTTTGTTGTTTTTCTTATAATAACAACCTTTAGGTAAAGGATTTTTTTTGTCAGCTAAATGTTTTGCAAGCTTTAACATGCTGACATCAAAGTCTCCGCCAGTTAAAACAAAATCAATTTTACTGTTTTTTAGGGTTTCTTCTGGCAGCACGCTCACATGATCGCCTACAACAGCAACAATTATTTTTGGCATGACTTTTTTTATTTCTTCAACTAAAATCCAGTTCTTTTTAATTATTGGTGTCTTGGACTCAAAAACAAGTAATTCAGGGTTTAATTTTTTGATTCTTTCAATGAATTCCTTGCTTGAAAGTTGTTCAAAAATACTGTCAATAAAACTGACTTCAAAACCTGCTTTTTTTAGCATTGTCAGTCCGGTTGCTGGAACTACTGGGTAAATTAATTGGCAGTCTCCTCTGGCCTTGCTAAACCTGTTTTGGCTAATGCACATAAACCCTTCAGAGTCAGTTGGAAGGTAAGCAAACAATACTTTCATTTTAAACACCATAAAAATAGTTTCATTAAACTATATCTAATAGAATAATTAATATAAAGCTTGCAGGTACAAAAACCGAAATCACTTTTATAAAACAAACTTTTTTACTTCAGCTTTAAACCCTGTTTTCTTCTTAAACTTGAACCAAAATAATCCAGCAATGAACCCTATGCCATAAGAAACATGTAAAATTGGAAACAAAAACGCGGAAACAATTCCTCCAAAAATTGATTTCTTCTCAAGCATAATTCTAAGTGAGAAAAATAAGTCTGCTATAACATATAACCCTAATAAACTTAAATACCAAGCAGAATTAAAAAACAATAAAGAAAACAAATACAGTGTAAAAACGCTTGGAACTACAAATAATGGTTTAAAGTATTCTGGGCTTACTATAAAGTGTTCTGCTCTGCCTTTCCCGTACCTGAACAATTGTTTTACGAAAGCTCTTAAGTTTTTTCTTTGACTTCTTGAAGCAATCATTTTAGGGTTGTAAATTAGTTTTAGTCCAGCTTTTTTGACTCTATTAAAGTACTCGTTTTCTTCGTTAGGGTAAAGCACTTCATTAAAAAAACCAACTTTTTCAAACAACTTTTTTCTTGCTGCCAGATTGCATAAAATTAAGTCTTCTTCACCTGCTTCTCTTTCAGTGCCTTCAGCTTTGTATCTTGAACTCATTCCACAAGCCCCAAAGAATGAACTTAAAACAAACCCAAAACTTTTTTGTTTAAAGCTGTCGCGTGAAGTTGTTAACGCTGGCCCGCCGACAACCATTATTTTCTCGTTTTTTCCAAAAGTTTTTAATGCTTCAACTAAAATGTTTTTGTCTAAAACCATGTCATCGTCAAAAAAGAAAATAATTTCGCCTTTAGCCTGCTTTAATGCTTTGTTTCTTTGAATGCTTGGGTGGTTACCGTAAGAGATAAGCAACTCAATTTCAGTGTTTTTTGGTTTAACTATTTTTTTCAGGGTTTCAAGTGTTTTAGGTTTCTGGTTTGGAGCTATTGGAACAATTACAGTAATCTTGTTTTTCACTTTTTTTCACCAAAAGAAATGTTTGACTTCCAGAAAACAATGAACCCAACAATTGTTCTGGGAATGTGTGAAAACAATAAAATCATTAAACTTAAGGCAATGATTGCTTCCGGTTTAACCATCAAAAAACCAAACAATACAAGCATTGCCGCATCCCTTGTTCCTAAACCCAAAAGCGAGATTGGCAGTATTTCAACTATCACAATTATTGGAAAAATAATTAAAAACAACAGCCATTCAACTTGTAAGCCTAAAGCCATTGAAAAAAAGAATGGTGTAAGAAAAACAAACAACCAAGCAATAACAGTAAAAACAAGGAATAACACAAACCTTGAATTAATTTTAATGCTGGTAAAAGTTGAATTAATTTTTTCAAGCAATCCTGAAGTCTTTAACTTGATTCTTTTTGACGGAATCAAGTTATTAAATAATTCTAGTAAACGGTAAAGAAAACTTTTTCTTGAAGTTACTGCTAAAACAAACAAAATGAATAAAATTAAAACTATGATTATTAAGCCGACAAGGTAACTCATTATTTCAAGGTTTTGCTGGAACAAGAAAACCAAAACAAGAATTGAAATTAAACCAAAAACAAAAACAACAAACAAGTCAACTATTCTGTCAATTAATACAACTGAAAAAGAAGTTTTTTTATCTAGCTTTGCATTCTTGCTTAAATCAAATAATTTTATAAAGTCCCCTACTTTGCCTGGCGTAACATTACCGAAAGCCGCGCCAATCAAATAATTTTTTATTCCTTGTTTAAAAGAATAATTTTCTGAAAAATTCTTTAATAGAACCTGCCATCTTAAAGTCTTAAAAACTATTTCTAGGACAACAAAAATTACTCCGCCTAAAACCCAGTAAGGTGAAGCGTTAGAAATTATTTTTAGAACTTCCTGCAAGTTAATGCTTGATAAAATGAATGCAAATAAAATCAAGCCAAGAATTACCAAGTACTTTAAGTTTAATTTCATTCAATTAACCTCTTGTTTTTCAACAGGAAAATATTGTCTTTTTCTAATACTATTTCATAACAGGGGTTAATTTTATTTAAATATTCTTCGTTAAAGCCGCCGACAACCACAAAATCATAGTAATCACAACCAAATTCAGTTAACTCGTTGTCAGGAGGGCCAATAAAATGGCCTACATCATTTTTGAATCCAATTATCTGGAATTCAGAAGCAAACATTGTTGGTCTGCGGCCATTCTTTTCAATCGCATAATAACCCCAAAGCGATGAATAAATGTTTATTCTTTCATTTAATCCATCAAACGATTTTACGAAAAGTAACTGGTTTTCCGGAATTGCGTTTAAAACTTCTATGTAATCGTCTGCTCTTTTATTATATTCACTGAAAACAAGCATTGTATTAACAAGCATTAGAACAGTGAAAAATATTAACGTTAACTGGAAAACTTTTTTCAGTTTCTCATTAATTTTAACTGAAATGAATGCAAGTGAAACAAAAAATAATGGTAAAACAATTCTTTTATCCGGCCGTATAACTCCAAATTGTGCTGGAGTAATCAAGAACAATAAGAATAGAAAAATTGAAAGCAAAAAGAAAGGGTTTTTCAGTAAACTTTTTCCTTGCTTTAAAGTTCTCAAAAGCAAGTACAAGAAAATTATTGCCGGCACTATCAAAATCAAGCCTTCAATTAAAATGTTGTAAGAAATAAAGCTTGTTGCAATGTTTTTGGCTTTTTCAAGTAAAAAGTTATCGTAAAAAGTGATTGGGCTTTTAGCATTAGCTGAAACCCAAAAAAAACCTAAAAGCAGAAAGCTTGGAATAAAAGTCAGGAAAGCTTTAAGTGATTGTTTTAGGTTTTTCTTTTCCACAAAACTCAAGAACATTAAAGCCAGAAAAAATATTCCAAAAGCAAACAAGTGAGAGAAAAACATTGCAAGATTTAGTACTGCTAAGGTCGCCATATTTTTTGGTTCAAGTTTTTTTCTATGACTCCAATAATAACCTAGAATGATAAATCCTAGTAAAAAAGCAAGCAAATAATTAACCAAACCTAAAGCCAGAAAATGATTATAAGTTAAAAGAAATGCAAATAATGCCAGCCATTGTTTTTCAGGGTTAACTTTTTTCAAAAAATAAAGAATGCTTAAAGGAAACAAGATTATAACAATTGATAAGAGGATTTTTCCTGCCATAGTTAAAGGCATTATTTGGTTTAAAATTATCACAATTGAATCTGTTAAAACGTTTGGGGTTGGCAGTAAGTTCAAGTTAAAGTCTTCTTGGTAATGTATTACTGAATCATAATTGTTTACAATGTGCGCTCTGACTAAAAGATTCGAGTAATCAAGCATTACTGGTGTTTTGAAAACCCACACTGGAAGCAAGGCTAAAACAATTAAAACAATCATTACATAGTAAAGTTTCTTTTCGGTCATTGTACCACTTCAGTTATCTTTTTATTAATTACTTTAAAACCATTAAGTATTAAAGG
The DNA here is from genome assembly GCA_043821385.1 of archaeon. Lineage (GTDB taxonomy): Archaea > Iainarchaeota > Iainarchaeia > Iainarchaeales > JBDRCV01 > JBDRCV01. The sequence goes on from JBDRCV010000034.1 coordinate 11,557, forward strand.
TTTTTATATGGTTGACGTTGTACTGGTTTTTCCAAGATTTAATTACCGTAATTTTGGGCCTCCTTTAGGAGCATTATATCTTTCAAGAGTATTAAAAGACGGTAATTTTTCTTTTGAATTCATTGACGGCACAGTGGTAAGTTATGAGAAAACTGTTTCTAAGATTCTTGAATTAAAGCCAAAGTTTTTGTTGTTAAGCGTGCACACTGTTTTTGCTGACAACGCTGAAAAACTTGTAAGAGAAGTCAAAAAAAAACTGCCTGAAATAAAGGTAATTGTTGGTGGAGTGCATGCAACAATCATGCCTGAAAAAGTTATGGCTTGGAAAGGATTAAATTATTTGATTGTTGGTGAGGCAGAAGAAGTTTTGCCTAAACTGCTTGAAAACCCTGAAAAATTTGATAAGGTTTGTCAAGGCAACCAAGTTAAAGATTTAAATAAAATTAATTTTCCTTTATGGAATGTTTTGCCAGAAGAATATTTTATGACTGGAAACATGTCAGTTATAACGTCAAGAGGTTGTCCTTTTAACTGTGCTTTTTGCCAGCCAACTTTAAACAAGTTGTTTGGCAAAGGTTTTCGTCAAAGAAGTCCTGAAAACGTTTTAAAAGAATTACTTGAAATCAAGAAAGTTTTTAATGAAAAAGGTTTTGCTTTAAAAAAAATTAGTTTTACTGATGATGGTTTAACTTTCAAGAAAGACTTCTTGAAAAAGTTGTCTGAACTATTAATTGAAAACAAGTACAATGTTGTATGGCTTGCTAACACTCGCGCTGACACTATGCCTGACAAGGAATTAATTCTGTTAATGAAGAAATCTGGTTTTAGGGGTTTTTCTATTGGAGTTGAATCAGGCAACGATGTAATTAGAAACGAGGTTTTGAAAAAGAATTTGAAAAAGCAAGCAATAATTGATGCTTTCAAGTTATGCCATGAAACAAGTGTTGAGAGTGAAGCTTACATTATGGTTGGTTCTCCAAAAGAAAGCTGGCAGACTATTAAAGAAACAGTTGAATTGCTTGATGTCCTGCAACCAACTTTTTCTCAAGTTACTATTACTTCTCCTTTACCTGAAACTTACTTATATGATTTTGCTGTTGAAAACAATTTAATTGAAGTCAAAAGCTGGGCTGATTTTGGTTACGGGGATGAAAGCCATTTAAAACTAGAGAACTTTTCAAAACAAGAAATCAAGAGAATTCAGAAAGCTATAACTTACGCTATTTACTTTCATGAAAAATTCCGCAAACTTAAATATTCAACTTTGTTTTACTTTTTCTTGAACCCGGTTGTAAACAAAAGTTTTATTAGCCTGCAGGCTTTAAGATTTAAGTTAAAGAAATTAATTAGGAAAGGATAGTTGTTTAGAATGGTTAAATTGTCTGTTGTCTTGCCACAGTATAATGACAAGAAATTTGTTTTTAAGTGCATTGACTCTTTATTAAATCAATCATTCAAAGACTTTGAGTTAATTGTTGTTGATGATGGTTCTAATGACGGCAGTTTTGAAGAACTAAAGAAATTAAAAGGCATTAAGTTAGTTCAGTCAAAGCATGTTGGTAGAAGCAAGGCAAGAAATCTGGGTTTAAGTAAAGCAAAAGGAACAATAGTTTTTTTTGCTGAAAGTGATGCAATTTATTCAAAGAACTTTTTAACTGACTGTGTGAAACACTTTAAAGACAAGAAAGTTGGTGGGGTTATCGGAAAGCTTGAAGCTTGGAATCTTGAAAGCGTTTGGGTTAAATGCCGTGCAGCAGAATTAAATTCAAGGTTTGAAGGAAATTACAAGCCTTTTACTGCTTGGATGTATTACACTAAAGAAGTTCAAGAACTTGGTGGTTTTAACTCAAAACTGGATGTTGGGGAAGACGTTGACTTAGGGCAAAGAATTAAGAGGAGCGGCTGGAAATTAGTTTATGAGAGAAAAGCTGTTTGGAAGCATTTTGAACCACCAACCATTTGGAAGGTTTGGAAAAGATTTTGGTTTCGCGGCAGGGAAATGCCAAAGTATTATAAGAGAAATGGTTTTCCTGTAAAAGTTTTGCTTGCAGACTTTGTTGCTTTTTCTTCACTTATTTTAGGAATCTTTAATCCTTTAATTGCTTTAATTTTTGTTTTGTTTGCAGTCATTCAAATTTTAATGAGAATTGATTATTATAATCTTATTCAAAAGCGTTATTGGCTGCATTTGACTTTCTGGTTGTTTTCTACTATGGTTGTAAGCAAGCTGGCAAGGTTTTATGGTTTGAAGAAGAGTTTGTTGTTTGGTGGTTTCAAATGAGTGAAAAGAGTGAAATAAATGTTTTGCGTGTCTGCCATCATTTCTATTCTAAAAAGAATTTGAAGATTGGTTTGGCACCGCATTTTTACAATCTTTCCATTCAACTAAAAGAACTTGGTGTTAATCAAACAGTCATTGCTGGTCAAACTGACTCGGATAATAGGGATGTTGAAGGAATTCCTGTTTACCAATTTCAAGCATTAAAACCGCTTGAAATTTTTAGATCTGGAACAGCAGTTTACAACAAGATAAAAGAATTAAAAGAAAACCATAAACTAGCAAATTTTGACTTACTGCATTACCATAACCCGACTTATTTTGGGTTATGTAAGCATAAGAAAAAACTTGGTGTTCCTTTAATTCAAACAATTCATGGCTCGCCAACAAGAATTAAAGAACTAATGTTCTCTGACTTTACTTTAAGAAACTTCAAGGAAGCACTTTATTTTACTTGGCTTTCAAAGATTGGTTTAGACAATTGTGATGCTACAATTGTTTTGTCTAATGATGAAAAGCAAAGACTTGTTAGATTGTGGAAGATTCCTGAAGAAAAGATTTTTGTCGTGCCGCCGGCAGTTAACTTTAACTTGTTTAAAAAACATCAAGAGCAAAAAAAAGAATTCGATTTAATTTACGTTGGCAGGTTTTCTTCAGGCAAAAGAATTCCTGACTTATTACTTGCAACTGCTAACTTGAAAAGTGAATTCCCAAACATTAAGGTTTTATTAGTTGGAGCACACGAAAAAGATGTCGATTACGCCAACGTTTTGCAAGACATTAAAAAATTAAAACTTCAAGAGAATGTCATAATAAAAGGGATAGTAACTCAAAAGGAAGTCAATGATTTTCATTTAAAATCAAAAGTTTTTGTTTTTCCTTCAATTCATGAAGGCTTTGGGAAAGCACTATTGGAAGCAATGGCTTCAGAGCTTCCAGTTATTGCAACCCAATGCGGGGGCCCTGAAGAAATTGTTATTGAAAATGTAAACGGATTTCTAGTAGAACCAAAGAATGTTTTTCAGTTAACGCAAAAAATAAGGGTTTTACTCAATGATGAATCAATGCAAAAAAAGTTGGGTTTAAATGGGAGAAAAAAAGTTGAAAAAGAGTTTTCTTGGGAAAGAATAACAAAATTAAATCTTGAGGTTTATAAAAAGATTTTAGGCGAAAAAAATGACTAACTTTTGTTTTACTGTTGACTTGGAATTAGGTGTTGGGACGGAGCACTCGATTAAGGCCAAAAACGTTAACTCATTACTTGGAAGAAAAGCAGTGTCAAGAATAGTTGAATTAAGCAGAAAGTATGGTATACCAACAACTTTTGCGATTGTGGGGCACTTGTTTTTAGATTCCTGTAATGGCCACGACAATTTAATCAAGCCAAAGATTAGTTATTATTCTAAAGAATGGCTTTCAGCTGACCCTAAAACAAATTTAAAAGAAAATAATGCTTGGTATGCTTCAGACTTAGTTGACTTGATTAAAGAGCATGGCTTAGAGATTGCAAGTCATTCTTTTTCGCATCCGCCATTTAATGAATGCAGTAAAGAAATAGCTGAACAGGAAATAACTGAAAGCATTAAGGTAGCAAAGAAAGCCGGCGTTAAACTAAAGTCTTTTGTTTTTCCAAGAAATATTGTGTGTTATCTTGACTTGCTTGAAAAGCATGGTTTCACTCACTTTGCTTCCGATCCTTTTCCTAAAGGGTTCTTAATTGATTATAACCCAAAACAATTTTCTTTCAACAAGCCAAAAAAACTTTTAGACTTTAACTTAATTGTGGTTCCAAGAACACAGCATCTTTACAGGGAAAAATGGACTGATAATTTGAAAACAAACTTTGTTTTAAGAATGGTTAAACTAAACAACGGGTTTTATCACTTGTGGTCGCATGAATATAATCTTTCTTCAGAAAAAGAATTGGGTTTTCTTGAAAGAATTTTCAAGCAAGTTAATTC
>JBDRCV010000035.1:0-12751 GCA_043821385.1 archaeon
GTTGGTTTTGCTTTAAGAAAACCAGTTATAGCGTTGTTTGGTGCAACAGATCCAAGGCGTTTGTTTCAGTTTAACAACAGAAACTTTCTTGTCTATAATGAAACCAGTTGTTCGCCTTGTTATGTGAAAGGCTTAATGAAAGAATGCAGGAAAAATAATTTAGAGTGCTTGAAAAGCATTACAGTTGAAAAAGTAATGCAAAAAATTAGAAAGGTGTTAAATTGAAAAAATTAAAAGTCGCTTACCTAGCTTTAGGCGAAAAAATTAACGCGCCAATTCCTGCTTTCACTCACACTCGCGGAATCTGTCAGGCTTTAAGCAAGCAAGCAGACTTAACCTTGTTTATTGGTAGTGGGGAAAAAGGAGAAACAAATGTTGAAGGAGTTAAAACTGTTATAGTTGAAACTCCAACTTTAAAGAACCTTTCAAAAATTTTTTCTTTTAAGTCAAAAGAATTAAAAAAACAATTAAATGATTTTGATGTCGTGCAGGAAAGATTTCATGTTAACCCTTTAACATTGCTTTTAGGGCAAGGAAATAAAACTTTTCTTGAAGTTAATGACCCTGGAATTGAAGTTCACAAGGGATTAAAGGGTTTTGCTTTCAAACCATTAATTAAAAGAAAATTTGATTCAGTTAAAGCAATCATAACGCAAACTGAAACATTGAAAAAAATTATTTCAAAGCACACTAAAACGCCAGTGTTTGTTGTAAGCAATGGAGTTAACATTGAAAGGTTTAACAATAAAATTAATGGAAATAATAAGAGAAAACAACTTGGATTAAAGCAAGATGAAACCTTAATTGTTTTTTCTGGTGCTTTCAGAGAATGGCATGGAGTGCAAGATATTCCATTGATTGCAGAAAAACTGAAAAAAGAGAAAGTTAAGTTTTTGTTGTTAGGTAATGGGCTGTTATTTAATGAGGTTAAAGAAATTGTAAAGGAAAACGGCTTGCAAGAAAAAGTAATTCTTTTTGGAAGTGTTAGCCAGGATGAATTACCAGAGTTTTTGGCTGCAGCAGACATTTTTATTGCTCCGTTCAATGTTTCTCGTTATCCAATGCTTGAAAAACACGGTTTCTGGTGGAGTCCAATGAAGTTATTTGAATTCCTGGCAATGGGAAAACCAATTGTAAGCTATGATTTTAATGAAGTCAAGAAAATTGTTGGTAATGCTGGAATTCTTGCAGAAAACAGTAACTTGGATGATTTTGTTATTAAATTGGAAAAGTTAATTAAAGACAAGAAACTTAGACTCAGTCTAGGGTTAAATGCAGAAAAGAAAGCAGTAAACGAATTTTCTTGGAACAAGAAAGCATTGGAAACAATTAAAGTTTATGACAAAATATTTAAGATTGGTGAAATTAAGTGAAGGCAGTTATTGTTGCGCCATTTTTTGATTCGATTGACAAAATGTCTTTCGGACCTCATCCTTTCATTCATAATCTAGTCAAAGGATTAAATAAGAAGATTGATGTTCAGATTATTACTAGCGGTTGGCCTAAGCATAAGACAGAAGAAATTGTTGAAGGAGTAAAAGTTTTCAGAGTCCCAACCTTTCCTTATCCATTGCAATTGTATAAAGGGCCTTATCTTTCTTTTTCTTTTGGATTAAAAAAGATTTTACAGGAAAAACCAGACGTTGTTAATGTTCAAGATTTTGATGGAGTAATGCTTTTGCGTTTGCTTGCAAAACGTTGTCCTGAAATCCCAAGAATTCTATCCTTAAAAAGCCTGACTAAAGTCAGGGTGAAAGCGATTTATGGGTCTCATTCATTTGTAGAAAAAGTTTTTGTTAATGTTCAAGATTATTTTGAATCAATTGCTTTTAATAATGCTGATAATTTTGTTGTTCCAAGCAATTTTTTTATGAATAAAATGCTGCTTTATCATCCAAACTTTTTTGGAAGAATTACAAAAGTTTATAATGGAATAGACTTAAATGTTTTCAAGCCATTAAAAACTCCTGACAGAAACCAATTGCTTTTTGTTGGAGGCAAGTCAGAAAGAAAAGGATATAAGTTTGCTTTGAAAACTTTTGCCGCTTTAAAAAAATCTTTTTCTGACCTCAAACTGGTTTTTGTTGGTTCCAAAAACGTTTCAGATTGCAGGGAGTTAAGTGAACTTTCAGCAAAAGAATTGAAAGACATTACCTGCATTGAAAGAGTGCCTTATCATGAAATGCCTGCGTTGATTAATGAATCAACTATTGTTTTGAATCCTAGCCTGCAGGAAACTTTTGGTACAGTGAATGCTGAAACAATGGCGTGCAGCAAACCAGTTGTTGCTTTTAAAGCTTCAGTCATGCCAGAAATCCTTGATGATAGTGCCTTGCAGGCTAATTTTCTTTCAGAATCAGATTTTATTGAGAAAACAAGAATCTTACTTGACGACAAGCAATTAAGATTAAAAATTGGAAGAAAAGGTTTAGCTAGAGCCAGAAAACTTTTTGACTTGAATGATTCAATAAAAAATTATGTTAATTTATTTAAGGAAACTGTTGAAGGTGGAAAGAATTGAAGGCAGTTATTATTGCACCGTTTTTTGATTCAATTGACAAAATGTCTTTCGGCCCATACCCGTTTGTTTATAATTTGATCAAAGGATTGAATGAAAGAATGGATTTACTGGTTGTTACTAGTGGCTGGCCAAAGAAACCAGCTGAAAGCATTGTTGACGGCGTAAGAGTTTTTCGTGTTCTAAGTTTTCCATCTCCTCTCGAGTTTTATAAAAGCCCTTTTCTTTCTTTTTCTTTTGGTTTTAAAAGAATTCTTAAAGAAAAACCAGATATTATTAATGCACAAGATTTTGATGGAGTAATGCCTTTATTTTTGTCAAAACATTTCAGTAAAAAAACAAAAAGGATTCTTTCAATAAAAAGTTTTACAAGTTTAAGACTTGCAGAAGTAAAAGACAGGATCAAGTTTAACGAAAAATTCTTTGTTAATATTCAGGGGCGCTGGGAAAATTTTGCGTTAAAACAATCCGAAAAGTTTATCTGTCCAAGCAATACTTTTATTGAATTGCTTTCAAATGAAAACCCTTTTTTAAAAGGAAAAACTCACAGAATTTATAATGGTGTTGACACTTCTCTTTTCAACCCGGCTGCCCTTAATAGTGATCTTTCAATGCTTTTTATGGGTGGCAGTATTGAGAAAAAAGGAGTTTATTTTGCTTTGGCTGCTTTCAGAATACTGAAAAAAGAATTTCCTGAATTGAAATTAAAGATTATTGGTTCAAATACTCTGCCAGACAAAGCTGTTTTCCTGAAAGAGTTAAGCACTAAAGAGTTAAAGGACATAACATTACTTGGAAGAGTGTCTCACAAGGAAATACCAAAAATTGTTAATGAATCAACAATTGTTTTGAATCCAAGTTTTTTTGAAAGTTTTGGTAGTTTTAGTGTTGAAGCAATGGCTTGTGGTAAACCAGTTGTTGCTTTTGACATGCTGGTAATGAAAGAAGTCATTGGTAATGCAGGAGTTTTTGCCGAAGCTTTAAATTATAATGATTTTATTAATAAAACAAGAATCTTGCTTGATGACAAACAATTAAGACTAAAACTTGGAAGAAATGGAGTGGAAAGAGTTAAGAAAAATTTTACCTTAAAACAATCAATTGACGAGTATTGTAAGCTGTTTGAAATGACTGTAGGTGAGTGAATGAAAAGTGTCAGTGAAACCATAATTGAAAGAAGAAGCATCAGGAAGTTTGCAGACAAAAAAGTTGACTTGAATGTTGTCAAGAAGATTGTTGAAACAGCTTGCTGGGCTCCAAGCGCGTGTAACAGACAGCAATGGAAATTCATTTTAATTGAAGACAAGAAATTAAAAGAAAAACTAGTTGAGTTAGGCGCGCATAACCCGTTACTTCAAGCACCAATTGTCATTGCAGTTTTTTACAATAAGTTTGCAAGTTATGAAAATAATGCCGGGCTACAAAGTGCTGCAGCAGCAATCCAGAACATTTTACTTCTGGCAACAGAGCAAGGGCTGGGTTCTTTATGGATGGCAAAATCTGGTAATGCAGAGAAAGTCAAAAAATTATTGAAAGTTCCTGAAGAGTTCTTTTTTGTTTCATTTGTGTTATTAGGTTATGCTAAAGAAAAACCTTTAGCACCAAAAAGAAAACCGTTGAATGAAGTTTTCAGCATTAATTCTTTTTCAGGAGATTATTTTCCTGCAAGCGTTTTTCCTGAAGAATGGAATTTGAAAAAGCTGACAGAATACCAGCAGCAAAGCTGCAGAGCATTGCCTGCAGGCAAAGAATATCTTGTAGTAAACAATACTTTAGAAAAAGCTGTAAGCGAGTTTGTGATTCCAAGAATCAAGGAAAAAAACCTTGACTTTTTGAGTTATGATGGTTCGCTTTTAAAAAGAATTCTTGAACAAAAAAATACATCAAGTTTTGAGTTATCAAAAGAAGTTGCAGAAATCATAAAACAAGGACTTGAAAAAAAAGGAATTAAAAGAAAGCCAGTTTTTTTGATAAACAAGGATTCAAGAGAATTAATTGTTCCAGCAAAAGATAAATCGTTTGACACGGTAACAATTATGCTAAAACTTGAAATGATGAACAGTAAAGACAAAGAAAAGCTAGTTAGAGAAGTTTCAAGAATACTTGACATTGGAGGCAAGGCAATAGTTTTAATTCAAAACAAGAATTCATTAAAATGGCTGAAAAAAATTTACAGACTAAAGTTTAAGGGTGAGTATTTAATGGAAAAACATTTCATGAGTTTGTATAATGTCGGACCATTTTATGCTTTAAGCTTGAGTGAAGTTTTAAAACTTTTCAAAAAAAATGGTTTCAGACAATCAGAAAAAAAAAACTTTTGGTTTTATCCCAAACAAGCCAACCAAACTTGACAATATTAGTTCTTTTGGAGAGTACCTTGCATTAGAGTTTGTTAAAACCAATTAACCTTAACAGTCTTCCTTTAGTCCTGACAATGTCTTTAAACCAGTCAAGAAAAGGAATTACAATCCACCAGCAATAACTTGGAAGTTTTAATCCTTTTTTAACTAAACTCAATTTCTTCTGCTCCAAAATAATGAATCTTATTGAAAGAATAATACTTAACAAAATTATTCCAGCTGAAAGTGGCAGAAAAAACATTAAACCCATAACAAGTAAAACAAAAAGAATAATTAATTGAACCAAGACATTACTTTTAACAGAAAAAAGAGACCAAGGATAAGATTTCATGTTTTTTTTATGGAAATCAACATCAGCTTTGCCTCTTAACAACCACCATTTAATAAATGAAGGTAAGTTATCACGCACTTTATGGTAAACAAGTGCTTTAGGGTTAAAGTAAACTTTGTGTTTTTTTAAAACTCTTATTCCAAAATCTGCATCCTCTGAACCAAAAACAAAGTTTTCATCAAATTTTTTGACGTCTCTTAAAACAGTTTTCTTAAATAATAAATTGCCAGTAATTATTCTGTTAGTCGGACCAGGTTTAGAATAAAAAGCTTTAAAACCCCCGCCAGGATAACCTAAAGCTGAAACACACTTTCCAAACAAGTTAGTTTTTGGCGGCAGAACAGATCCAATAACAACTTTAAAGCCGTCATTTAATGGTTTCACTAACTCTTTAAGCCATTCTCTGCTTACAACACAATCATCATCAGTAAAAACAATTACTTCTTGTTTAATGTTTTCAAGTGAAACATTACGGGAAGCAGCAAAACCCTTCCTTTCATGCCTTACAATTCTTGCATTAAACCTTTTAGCTATTTCAATCGTATTATCTTTGCTTCCGCCATCAACTACAACCAAATCAATCAAGTTTTTTGGATAATCACATTCTCTAATTGAATCAAGGCATTTCTCTAATTCTTTTGCCCTGTTCAACGTGTTAATCATTAAAGAAATTTTTGGCAACATTTACCCACCTAAAATATATTCTAATGATTCTTTAAATTCTTTTCTCATAATCCAGAAATCTTTTCGGCCATAAAAGATTGACTGAACCAAAAGTTTTTTGCTGTCAGCTTTAAATGAATCAAATTTTGGACTAACTTTTACTTTGCCAATTACTGGTAATTGTTCTAAAGCTGTTTTATTGTCAGACAAGCGAACTTTGACTTCAATTGAATTCTTATTAAATTTAAAAGTCTTTTTTATCTTTGGTCTGGAGATTTTAGCAATAACTTTTTGCAAAAAATTCTTTTCTTTTAAGTGAGTTTTACATTTTCCTTGAATTTCCAAAGTCCCTTGTTCTTTGTTAAAATAGAATTTAAAGTCATCAAATTCTTGTGCAGTAAACTTGTCTTCAATCAAAGTATTATTCAGTCTGTTGTCAACAGTGTTAACAATTAAGCCTTCTTTAAACCAGATTGAATACAAAAACTTTTCACTTAAATAAAATACTGCCTTGTAATCTGGTTTTCTTACAATTAGAATTTTTTCCGGAAAAAACTTTACCCAGTCATTTGGTTCTTTTATAATCTGTTTTTTTGATTGCTTAGCATAATCAATTGCCAAGCATAACCTATAAGAGTCAGTCATCACATGCCTTAAGTCTGGCAGATGAAACATTACAGGAAAACAGTCAGTTAAGCCAAAGAATTCAAGAAAGCTTGGCGTTAACCATGAATTCAATCGAGAAAAACTTGCATGAAACGAGCCATCAGGGAAAATAAGATATTTCTGGTTTTCAACAAACTTCTTGCACTCCTCTTTCTTGTCAAGCAAGAAAAGCATTTCACAGGTAAGAGAACTGTAAGCAAAGTCAACTCCATTGTCTTCCTTAAAAAAACCGCTTTCAGTTTTATTTTTCAAAACAACTGCAATCTTTTTTTCGATTTCTTTTTCTGGAACTTCAAAAAACTTCTGCATTTTTTTTAAAGCCAGTGCTGCCGCACACTCAAGGTTGGTTTTTCCTTTGTTGTCATTTGCAGTCAAGTATTTAGTAGATTTTTTTAAAGCACCAATTATTCTTTCTTTAAGCTTAGTGTTTATCTTGTTTCCAATTAATTCAAGCGTTTCTGTTACGGCAATACTGGAAAAAGCTGTTGCTGCAAAACTTTCACTTCTGTTACCTTCAGGAAAAGAACCATTACTGTTTTGTACTGACAGCCAGTAGTTTAACCCTTTTTCGATTGCTTTCAAGTAATTTTTGCCTAACTTCTTTTGAGCCCAAGCAAGAGTTACAACAGCTTCCTGCCATCTTGAATTAGGAAATTCTTGTCTAAATTTTTCCGGCTGAAAACAACCATTTTCCTGTTGGCTTTCAATAATTCTTTTTTGACAGTCAATTAGTTTTTCTAAGTAAATCTTTTTATTGCTGATTCTGTTGATTGCCATCTAATTGCCCCTCTGCTTTTTTCTGATTAACCAATACAAAAAAGTTTTAAAAGACTTTTTAAAAAAGTCTAGGTCAGTTCTTGATGGAATTAAATTAATTTTAACTCCAATTCTTGGCAGCATCAAATACATTGTTATTATATTTGCTGAAGATGAAAAAATTAAGGCGACAATTAATCCAACAGCATCATAAATTGGAGTTAAGGTAAATCCGGCAATTAAAAATACTGCAAATGTTGCGCTATAACTCAAAACCAAATACTTCATTTTGTTTAATGAAACAAAAGCAGTATTGATTGTTGAAAAAGAACTTAAAATTGAAAGAACACAAAATAAAGGCACTAAATAAACTCCGCCAACATAATCTGGAAAAAAGAATCCAATTACTGGCCTTGCAATAATTATGATTAGTATGGAAATAATTAATGAAATGATTAATCCTGCTTTAACAGTCAAAGACAAGTAATTTCCAATGGTTTTTTTGTCTTTATATTTTTCTAAAGAGTAAGGAAGTACGACTTCATGGAAACTTGATAAAATGCTTGAAACAAGAAGAGACACAATTTTTTCAATTAAATAATAAAAACCAGTTACGACTGGATTTAAAAACCAGCCAATAAAAAGAATTACTGCTTGTGCATTAAAAGCCCTAATATAAGTTAATGGAATTGCAAAAACAGAATACTCTTTTAACTCGCTCCAGTTGATTTTTTTTCTTGAAAAGTTTAGTTTTCTTAACAGAATTCCAAATACAAGAATGCCTAAGGACACTGTAATGATTTTTGCAATAATGATTCCTTCACCTAAAACGTCCATTCCACCAAAGATAGTCAAATATGCTGCCAGCACAAGGTTTAGTATTGCAACACTGCCCATTACTTTTAATACTTTTCCAAAGAGTTTGAATCCTTTAAAAAGAGTGGAAATACTTAAGTAAACTGGATAAGTCAAAGCAAGAATTGAAGTAAAGGCAAGCAATGTTGAGTATTCTCCTTTCCCAATTAAGATACTTATTGGCTCAGCGAAAAAAAACAAAACTAAAAATAAAGTGAATCCTGCAATAATATTAATTAACATAAAAGTTTTAAAAAAACTGTAAGACTTTTCTTTTGGAAAAACGTTTGAAAACAAGCTTGTGATATAATTTAACCCGATAACTGCACTTAGTCCTTCTGCAAAAGAAATAAAATAAATTACCAAACCATATTTTGCCGGCCCAAGATAATTAGCTATAATTAAAGTAAACAGTATGCCAACAACAAAAGCAAGCATTTTATTGTTAAATAAAAAGAAGACGTTTTTTGTAAAACCAAATGATTTTGTTATAACCATAAAACACACAATTATTTTTTAACTGCACTCAAGAAAAGGTAAGGGTGCTTTTTGTTAAAGAAATCAATGTCAAGAAAACTTAAAGCATAATACCTTGGGTAAAAAAATATTTTGTTATGGGACTTAATGTTAGAAAGATTGTTCTTTTCCAATAACTCAAGTAATTCCTTGTAATTGAATTCCTTAAAATGCACTACATCAATGTCTTCGCCTTTCTCTTTGTATTTTTTTGAATTCCTGAAAACACTTTTGTTTGGAGTCTCAATCAAAATCCTTCCGCCAGTTTTTAAAACACGTGACATTTCCTTCATTGCATTCTCCCAGTTTTCGATGTGTTCAATGCTTCCAATGCTTAAAACAATGTCAAATGAATTGCTTTCAAACGGCAATTCTTTCCCTGCATCACCTAAAACAACATTTAACCCTTTTTCTTTGCATTCCTTAACTTCAAGGCCTGTTACTGTTAATCCTGAAACATCAAAACCAAAAGCACGCAATGCTTCAATTAATTCTCCAAAACCACAGCCGACATCCAAAACTTTTCCTTTTCCAAACCTTGTTAAAACAAAATTCAAGTAACCAATATCAAGTCCGCGGGTTTTTCTCGGAAACTTCTTTAAATAAAATTCTTCTAATTCCTTGCCTTTTAAAACCATTTAATCACTCCTTCACCATAGTTATTCTTTCTTATTTCTTAGTTATAACTTGCTTAATAATTTTTGGGCCAAACTTAACAATGTGTTTTGGTGTTCTTAAAACTCTTTTAACAGTTTTAAGGTTCAAGAATTCTTTTACGTCTCCAACAACAAAAGAGTTCTTGTTTATTTTGGCAGTGAAAGCAGAGATTTCACTGTATAAATCATACAATTCTTTTTCAGTGATTTTATCAGCTACAACAACATTGTTCTGGACTTGACTCATTTGAAACCTTGTCCAGTCAACATTGTTTTCATTTATTTTGCCTTGTTGTTTTGCTATCTCCCAGTACCTGCTTCCTGGAAAAGGTGTTGCAATATGCGGGTGCACAAAATTAAGGGGATTATTTTTAATAAAATTCAGTGTGTCAATAATTTCTTCTCTTGTCTCGCTTGGATTGCCGACAACAAAGTTTGCCAGAACTCTTAACCCTGCTTCTTTACAAATTCTTATAGCTTCAGTATTTTGTTTTATTGTAACACTGTTTCCTTTAATCATTGAAAGAACGCGCTCGTTTCCGGACTCTAAGCCAAACTCTGCCTGTACACAGCCAGCACTCTTTATTTTATCGACTATTTCTTTGTCAACTAGATTGGCTCGTAATTGGCAGCTCCATACAATTCTTTTATTAATTCCTCTTTCAATCATTAAATCACAAATTCTTTTCACTCTATCTTTGTTGGCAATAAAAGTATCATCAACAAAAAATAATGCACTGATATTATATGTTTCAATTAAGTGTTCTATTTCTTTAATGACTCTTTCAGGCGAATGAAACCTGAACTTTCTTTCCCACATTCTTGCACTAGCACAAAAAGCACAGTCGTAAGGACAACCACGGGAAGACATTATTTGAATCGTACGCTTCATTATTCCACGAATGACTGCTCTTGGCTGAGTATAGAATTCTTTCATTTCAAACAAGTCACGTGCAGGAATTGGAATGTCATCCAAATTTTGAATTAACTCTCTTTTAGGAGTTCTAATTATTTTTCCTTCTTTCTTGAACACCAGTCCATTAATTCCAGTTAATTCTTCTTTTGATAGTTTTCCTTTTTCTTGAAAGTGATTGCATAATTCTAATACAGTCTGCTCGCCTTCACCAACAACACCAAAATCAAATTCACTGTAATTTTGCATTGTATGTTCTGGCAAACTAGTAACATGAATTCCGCCAATAATTGTTAGTGCGTTAGGAAAAAGTTTTTTGCTTTCATTAGCACAACGCAATGCATCAACAAACAAGGGAGTTGCTGACGTTATTCCAACCAAATCAGGTTTGAAGTCTTTAAAGTTTGAAAGTTTCTGGCCGACATTTTCATCAACTACTTTGACTTCATGATTGCCTTTTTCTCTCACAAAAGCAGCAATACTTGCAAGGCTTAAAGGCAGTTGAAGTAGCTTATAATAACCAGGATTAATTAAAAGTAATTTCATTATAACACTAAAGAGTTAAATAAGGAAAACCTTAATAAACATTATAATTATAGTACAAAAACCGAAATATAAAAAGTAAACAAATAAAAACAAATAGCCCTTAATTTTATTAGTTTAATTTAATTTTATGGGAAGATGGTTTAAATGAAAGTTGTTCTAATGTCTTCATGGTCTAATATTGACAGCACTTCGCTGCCACTTGGAATAGGTTATATTGCAAGTGTTCTAAAACAAAATGGTTTTCAAGTTGACTATATCGATCGCACTCTTATAACTGAAGATGACAAAATTGTTGAAAGATTAAACGAGTTAAAACCTGATGTTGTTGGGGTTGCAATAATGACTCCAACTTTTTCTGCTGGAAAAAAAATGACTGCTCTTGCAAGAAAGTGCGTGGCAAAACCATTAGTTGTAGTGGGCGGGCCGCATCCAACAGTATGGCCAGAAAAGTGTCTTGAAGATAAAAATGTTGACATTGCAGTCATAGCTGAAGGTGAGTATACAATGCTTGAATTAATGCAAGCTTTAAGGGACAAAAAAACATTGCAGGGAATTAAAGGAATTTTTTACAAGGACAAGAATGGAAAAATAATAAAGAACCTGCCAAGACCATTCATTGACAATATTGATGAATTGCCTTTTCCTGACTTTAAATTATTAAACGTTGACTTTTACTCTAAATTGATTGGAGACTTTCCGACAATAATTCCTCAAACAATGGTTATGGCTGGAAGAGGTTGTCCGTTTAATTGTTCTTATTGTCAACCAACAGGCGAAAAGCTTGCTGGAAGAAAACTACGAATTCGAAGTCCAAAAAATCTTGTTGATGAATTAGAATGGCTGAAAAATACTTATGGTTTTACTTCATTCAAGTTAGGTTGTGATACTTTAACTGTTAACAAAAAATGGGTTAAAGACTTTGCTGATGAAATGGTTCAAAGAAAACTTAACATTATTTTCCTAATTTGCACTAGAGTTGACTGCGTTGACGAGCAAGTTATCAAAGACTTAAAGAGAGCTGGTTGTTTTTGGGTTATTTTTGGAACTGAATCAGGAAGCCAAAGAGTTTTAAATGAAATAATGCATAAAGGCGCGACAGTTGAACAAGCAAGAGAGGCTTTCAAATTATGCAAGAAATATAAGTTGCTTGCAGGCGCAAATATAATGATTGGAACTCCGGGAGAAACGCTTGAAGATGTTAAACAAACGATTAAATTAGTGCAGGAAATTAAACCAGATACTTGTGCGGAATATGTTACTTGTCCTTTTCCTGGAACACACTTATATGATAACGCACTAAAAAATAATTTGTTGCTGGAATTTGACCCTGATAATTCAAGGCTTTTTGACAGACATCGTGGCGGACTAATTAAAAGAGATCTTTCAGACGAACAAATAATGTTTTTCACAAGGTTTATTTGGATGGAAGTAAAAAAACAAAAACTCTCATATTACTTGATGCCTTGGAAGAAACCTTATTACTTGAGAGTTGTTGCAAAGAGAAACTGGTGTACTTTAAGATATGACTTTAAAGTTTTCTTCAAGTTCTTGGGTTTGGCAGCAAAACTTCCTTTTGTATTGGCAAAATTCTACTTTTTGGAATTACCAAAGAAAAAGCACTTGTTTAATCAACAAATTAAATCAACAACCTAAACATCTTTCAAGAAACTTTTTTTCAAACCAAGTTTGTTTACTTTCTTGAAAACTTTTTCAAGGAAGTTAAATTCTTTTTCAGAAGCAAAATCAAAAGGATGAGCCCACAAATGAAAAAAACTATTACTTGATTTAACTGCATTCAAGCTTAAACCTAACTTAATTGATTCAATAAAATTAATTGGTTTTAAATGCCTTGTTCTTGGAACTTCAGTTAACTTGAAGTCAGTTAATTTTGATGGTTTGCTGAAAGAAAATTGTTTTGGGTTAAAGTCAACTAGAAAGCCTTTAGGAAAAGGATTTGACGCAAAATGTGTA
>JBDRCV010000036.1:0-4601 GCA_043821385.1 archaeon
TTAATTGGTTTTAAATGCCTTGTTCTTGGAACTTCAGTTAACTTGAAGTCAGTTAATTTTGATGGTTTGCTGAAAGAAAATTGTTTTGGGTTAAAGTCAACTAGAAAGCCTTTAGGAAAAGGATTTGACGCAAAATGTGTAAAACCATGTTTTTCAACTAAGTTAAGATAACGGACAGCATTTCTTGGAAAAATTATTGACTTAAATTTAATATTTAATTTTTTTGCAAGCCTAATGCACTCTAGAATTTCTTTCTCTGCCAAATCTTTGTCAAGCATATTAAAAGAAGTGTGAGTTAAACCATGGCAGGCAATCTCAAAATCATTATCTTTAATTAAATTAATTAAATCTAAAGCGTGAAAAACATCACTATTATCTGATTGTTTTTTGAATAATTCTCCGACTGTTGCAAACGTTGCCGGCACATCATACTTTTTGCATAAAATAATTATTTTTGGGATTGCTTTTCTTCCAATTAGCGGGTCGATGTGTTTTGAATGCTGTGAAGAATTAATTCCTATAGCTAACTCAAAGTCCAATGAAAAACAAAAATTAGTCATTCATTTAACTCCTTGTTAATTACTTCTTTTAACTTTAATCCAATTGCTTTGTAAGAAAACTGTCTTTCAAACAATTTTCTGGCATTAGCACTAATTTTTTCTTTTTCTTTTGGATTAAATTTCAAGTAAAGAATTGCTTCAGCTAAAGCTTTTGGATTGGCTCTATCAATAAATAAGATATCTTGTTTGTCAGTAAAAACCCTTTCAACTGCTTTGGAACGGGCAGTGATTAATGGTTTACCACAAGCAATTGCCTTGACAATTTTTGTCGGAATAACTCTGTCCAGTTTTGGAGTATTACCAAAAACTCCAAGGTAAATGTCACTTTCACGAGTTTTTTTTGCCAGTTCCTGCAAGCTTACTTTATCTGAAAACTTAACGTTTTGCAAGTGAGAGTATTTTTCTTTCTCTCTCAAAAAATGTTTACTATATCCAAGTAACTCAAATTCAATTTCAGTGTTTTTTTCAAGTAATTCTGCCGCCTTACAAATAGTTTCAAAACCCTGAAAAGGTGTTACGATGCCAAAAAAGAAAATCCTTAACTTATTGTTTTCTTTTAACTTTTTTTCAGGAAAAAATAATTCTTCGTTAGTTCCAACGTGAACAAAGTCAAACAAACTTTCAGGCAGTGAAAATTCTTTAACAAAGAAATCAATGTGTTCTGGTGTGTCAAGCAAAACTTTGTCTGCTGCTAAACAATTCCTTTTGTCTAATTGTTTGAGCCTTTTAGCTTTTAATGAATTATTTTTAACATTACCGTACTCTATTTCACTGTCAGCAAGAGAAACAAATTTGTCAAGAATTATTGGAGTGTTAGTCATTCCAGCCAAGAGTTTTGCAGTAAAAACATCCAAGTGAGCCGGATACAAAACAAACAATAAATCAAATTTTCTTATAATAGTTTTAGCAATAAATTCAATGCTTCTAAAAACAAAGTTCTTTTTGCTGTTAATAAAAGTTACATCATAATGCTGTTTTAGTCCTTCAATAAGTGAATGATTTCTAACATAATCTTTGTCAAAAGAACCATAACAGCAAATTATTTTTTTAGCCATAAAGCCACACTATTTTTTTGCTATAATAAAATAACCTAAAGCAAACTTTTCGTTATAAAAACTAAGAAAACCCAAGCCAAACATTAAAAGCTTTAAAGGAAAAAGAATCATTCTTAAAGGCTTTTTTTGGTATTGAATCCACTTGATTATCAGGTTAGTTATGACTGCTATTATTCCGCCAAAAGCAATGATTTTTACTTCTCTGAAATTTTTGAATGCTTTCTTGACTTTTAATGGAGTAAACCTGTTTAAATCATTATCAAGATAAATAAACGGGTAAAGAAAAACTGCACTAGCCAAAAAAGTACCGTTTGGAACTAACACTCGTTTTGCTTCACTTATAACTTTATCAACATTTTCAACACAGTATAACACGTTTGTTGCAATAACTAAATCGAAACTGCTATTTTTGAACTTTAGGTTTTGTGCATCCATCTGAAAGTCAACGTTTTCGTGCTTTTCTAAATCAATTGCAGTATACTTTTCGGTTTTAAACAGTTTTTTGTACGGTGCATTCTTGCTTCCGATGTCTAGAACGCTTTTTCTTAAGCCAATTTCTTTGGCTGCTTTTTTCATTTCTTTTTCCAGCAAAAGTCTGAAAACAGTTTTGTTGTAAAACATTAACAAAAATTACGCACAAACTATATTAATAATCTTGCGTTCGCTCGGCAATTTTGCAGTTTTTTTACACTAGTTTTTGCTGTGATTCCATAACACTACATCAACATATCTTGCAAACATGTTTGGCCAGAATTTTTCCAATGATTTGATTAAAAAAAAGCTTGTGGTTGGCTTGCGTTCCACCACAGAAAAACCAAGGTGTTTGCATAATTTTGTAGTATAATCATAATCCAAAATCCAAGTGTGGAAGGGATGATATGCTTCTGTATCCTGCCACTTTGCAAAAAGGTATGATATTCGAGAATGCCAGTTAAAAAAATTGTCTGTACGCAAGTGCATTCTACCGCGGTGTTTTAAAATTCTTTTAGCTTCTTTCAAAAAATCAATTAAATGAATTTGCAAGTGTTCCACAACACAATTAATTTCAATAAAATCAATTGACTGGTCTTCAAAAGGATAAGGTAATTTGTTTAAATCACAAATGATGTCAACATCAGCTGAAGGATTAAAATCAAGGTTTAAGAAACCAGGCAATCTTACGCTTGAACTTCCAAAATTTATTTTAACTTCCTTTGTATCTTTTAAAAGGCTTTTTATTTCCTGAATTGTTCGAGCCGACTTAATTTCATTCATTTAATACCACAACCAAACAATATTTTTAATGTCAAATAACTATTTAAATGTTAAGTTAATGTTTTGGTTTTCTGGAAAAGGTTCTTTTAAAAGCCATACTCATAAGATAAGGAAGTTTTGTTATTGACTGCTTTTTTAATCTATCAATAAGGAAATATAGTGCCAGTAACTTCAAGTTAATTTCAGAGTAAACAGGCACCTGCGGGTCTTCTCCAACCAATTTGTTATCTCTGTTATAATATGGTTTCTCCCAGTTGAAATCTTTTGGCAGTAAACCTTTTTGTTTGGCAATAAATTCAATTTCTGTTTTTGGATAAATGATTGTGACTGCTGGTCTTACAGGAAGATCCATGACATCAGGGCCAATTTCTTTCAATTCTTTCATGAAGTTCATTGTCTTATCAATGTCTGAAAGTTTTTCGCCTGGAAGATTGCACAGTATAAAACTTTTTACTTTTATTCCGTGCTTCTGACTTAATCTTACAGTATTTCTCACCATGTCAAGAGTAATTCCTTTCTTAATGTTTTTCAGGATTTGCTCTGAGCCACTTTCAATTCCTAATCCAATACCTGTACAACCAGATTGCTTTAGCAATGAAAAAAATTCATCATCAACACTGTTTGCTCTAATCGTACAATACCATTTAATGTCAAGTCCTGACTTAATTATTTCTCTGCAGAGTTCTTTTGCCCAAGAAAGATTTAAGTTAAAAGTATCATCATAAACATCAAAACCCTGAAAACCTTGTTCTTTGTTAAGCATTGTAAGTTCTTTGATAATGTTTGTAATACTCCGAGTTCTAACTCCTTTACCCCAAATGACTCTGTTATCACAAAAAACACAGTTCATTGGACAACCGCGAGCAAACTTAAGCATTGTAGACTTTACATCTTTTTCATAACCAAAAACTCCAGTAGTATATTTTTCAACTTTAAAAAGACTTCTGTCAGGAAAAGGCAGTTCATCTAAATCCTGAATGAATGGTCTGTCAGGGTTCCTTTGAACTATTCCGTCTTTTCTGAAAGAAAGTCCTTTAATCTCTGAAAAGTCGTCTTTTTTTGATTCAACTGCTTTTGAAAGTTCAACTATCGAGAATTCGCCTTCGCCCCGAATAATAAAATCAATTTCAGGAACAAAATCAAGTACTTCAACATCAGTTACTGAAACATGCGGGCCGCCAACAACAACCTTAATATTATTGTCAACTGATTTTACAATTCTTGCCATTTCAAAAACAAGAAAACGTTGGGGAGTATTACAGTAAAACCCTATGAGGTCTGGTTTCAGTTCAGTTACCTTCAACTTGAAGTCTTTTAAGTCAAGTTTTTCAGCTTCACAGTCAAGAATCTGGCAAGGAATATTGTTATCTTTTAGCATTGTAACAAGAAAAGCGACTCCAATAGGAATTCTTGGTTTTGTGGGAAAAGAAAGTTCCAATAATTGGGTTGGAGGAATACAAAGAAGAACATTCATAAACAAAACCTGTCAAATACTTTTGTTACAATCTTAGAATCATCAACCAAGAAGTTAATAAAAATGTTTCTTTAATCTGACTTAATGTCTTTCATGAAATTCTTTTCTAAGCCAAGCGAATTAACTTGCTTGAAAATTCTTTCAAGAAAACCCAATTCTTTTTCTGAAGAAAGATTATATTCATGCGACCACAAGTGATAAAACCCGTTGTTTAGTTTAACCATTCTTAAAACAAAGTTTGTTTTCAAATTATCAGTC
>JBDRCV010000037.1:0-13953 GCA_043821385.1 archaeon
TAATGCCTAGAAGTTCTTTAACAGTTTTACAGTTATGGAGTTTAGAAGACAAAGAAAACCCTGAACTATTAAAAACAATTGAATTTGAAGGAAGTTATATTAGTTCAAGAAAAATTGATGACAGAGTTTACTTTGTTATTAAAAGCCAGCCAGATTATGCTGTTCTAGAAGAACCATTAATTAAAGGAGAAGAATTACTGCCTGCTTTCAGAGAAACAAATATTTTAGGACAAGAACAAGAATTTGAAACCATAAGTAATTGTACTGACATAAAATACTTTGACAAAGACAATGTTTCAGAGTTTATTACTTTAGGCAGTCTGTCAATGACTGACCCTTTAATGACAGTAAACAAAGAAGTAATGGCTGGAAGTGGAAGCCAAGTTTATGCTTCAAAAAACAACTTGTATTTAGCTCAAGCACAATACGATTACATTGTAAGGCCTGCAATGCCTTTAATTGGAGACAGTTGGGGGCCAAAAGAAGAAACAATTATCCACAAGTTTGGTTTAAGTGGAAGTGAGACACCGTACTTTGGTTCAATGACTGCACCAGGAAGCATTTTAAACCAGTTTTCAATGGACGAATTTAACGGGTTTTTCAGAATTGCTACAACTATAGGACACGTTAGTCAAAAGGGTGGTGGTTCAACCAACAACGTTTATATTTTTGATTCTGCAAGAAACTTGGTTGGAAGTTTAGAAGATTTAGCTCCGGGAGAAAAAATTTATTCTGCAAGGTTTATGGGAGAAAAAGGTTACATTGTAACTTTCAAGAAAGTTGACCCCTTGTTTGTAATAGATTTAAGCATTCCAAGTAATCCAAGAGTTTTAGGACAGTTAAAGATTCCAGGTTACTCTGATTACCTGCACCCAATAGATGAAACGCATTTAATTGGAATAGGAAAAGATACAGTTGAAGCAGAACAACAAGGAAGAGATTTTGCATGGTATCAAGGAGTAAAAATTGCAGTGTTTGACGTAACAGATGTTGCGAACCCAATTGAATTGCATAAAGAAATAATTGGAGATAGAGGAACAGACAGTTTAGCATTACAAGACCATAAAGCTTTCTTGTTTGACAAAGAAAAAGAATTGCTTGTAATACCAGTAACTTTAGCAGAGTTAAGTGAAGAACAAAAAGAAAGCGGGGAAAAGAATGCTTACGGTAAGTTTACATTCCAAGGCGCTTACGTTTACAACTTGAACTTAGAAAACGGTTTTGAGTTAAAGGGAAGAATAACTCACGTTACAGACGAAGAATCATTTGACAAAGCAGGATACCGTTATTATAATGACTTGGAAGCAGTCAAAAGAAGTTTGTTTATTGATAACGTGTTGTACACTATTTCCGACAGCAAAATAAAATTAAATAATTTAACTGACTTACAGGAATTAAAGGAATTAAACTTTGATATAAGTTCTATAAACAGTTTCGAGGATTGTATCAATGCAGGTTATCCAATAATGGAATCATTTCCAGCGCAATGCAGGACTCCTGACGGAAGGACTTTTAAAGAAATAGTTTAATAAACATGGTTTGCCTTTATACCAAAAACCGCTTAAACAAGTTATAACCATAGATTAAAGTTATTTAATTTAATGTAGGGGAGTTAATGACAAAAAAACCACTTGGAGTAAAAGTTATTGCGTTTCTGTTTGTTTTAGGAGGAGTTTATGAATTACTTTCAGGGTTAACTCTTGCCTTGTTTGGCGGAATTACTGAAATGACTGTTGGTTCAGAGATTCCTAATATTGGAATGGGCGCTTCAACAGGACTTGGCACTATTTTAAGCTTGACTGTAGGAGTCATTGGAATAATTGTTGGAATACTGGTTTTATGGCTTGGAGTAAGTGTCTGGAAGCAAAAAAAGCGGGCCAGAATTACTGGAACAGTTATTGCAGGATTAATTATTTTAAGCGGATTATTTTACTTTTTAACTCTTGAAGGAATTATAACAATGGTTATTGGTGCAGTAATATTGTACTTTTTCTGGGTTAACAAGGAAACCAAAAAAGTGTTTGAATAAGAAATTAACAAACAATTTTAAACTAGTTTAACTTAACTTTAAAAGAAATTGAATCAATTTCAAGGAGGGAGAAAATGGCAGAAAAACCAATTGGAATAACATTTAACATGATACTGTTTGTTTTAAGCGGGATTATGGCACTTGTTGCAGGAATTGTATTAATAGGTTTAGGAGGTTTTCTTGCAAGCATTCCAACAGATCAAATGACTGGAATGATGACACCAGAATTGCTTGGAAGTCTTGGAACAGTAATAGGAGCAGTAATGATTATTATTGGAATTATTAGCTTTGTTATTGCTAAAGGTATCTGGGATGGAAAAAACTGGGCAAGAATCATTGGAACTGTCCTGGCCATATTTGGATTATTAAGCATTCCAATAGGAACAATAATCAGCATAATTCAACTATACTTTTTCTGGTTTCACAAGAAAACCAAAGCATACTTTAAATAAGAAAGGTGAAAACCTTTCCTATTTTTTCTTTTTTAAAATAATTAAAAATAGAGATATTAATAGTAATGCAGTGAAACCTAAAGCAAAAAACTGCCAGGAACCAGGCACGCATAAAGGGTTTCCAGGCAAAGGAAGAAAAGTATTCATTTGATTGCATTGAATTGAGTCAAACAAAATGTGAGTGAAAGCTCCAAAAAAAGAAGAAAAAACTATTAACTTGTTATCTTGTTTTTGCTTTAACTTGAATTTGCCTTGAAGGTTGTTAAAGAAACCAAAAAACTTTATTACAAGAAAAGCAGTGATTAAAGCAATAAAAGTTGCACCAAGAAAAGAATGAAAAAAGTTGTGTTCAAGAAAAGTCGTGCCAAAAAAATAGTTAACAGAATAAAGAGTTAAAGGCTCTAAGTCAATTAAAATGTTCGGCAAAAGAACAGCTGAAAGATTGAAAACTGAAAAAAAGATTAAACCAATCAACAACAACGGACCAAAATGAAGTAAAGTAAAAGGCATTAAATAAAAGGGTTTCAGATAATTAAAAAGGTTAATGGTACAAAAAGCAATCTTTAAAAATAGTTTAAGGTTTTCATTTATTATGAACAAAACAGTTAATACTCTAGTTTTAAAGTGGTTGAAATCAAGCGAAAGAACAAGAGAACAACTAGCAAGAAATAAAATTGCAAGAACAAGAGCTGGAGGATTAAAAAGAAGCACTGCATTCCTGCATGATTTCTCGCATGGTTTTGAACACGGCTGGGCAACAAGAAAAACAGCCTTGGAACTGGCAAAAAACTTGCCTGAAAACTTTAAGGCAAAGATGAAAAAAAAGAATTTTTTAATTGAAGGAAAAAAAGTTAGTTTATGGCAGTTATTTTTGATTGAAATTGAATTAAGTGCGATAATGCATGATTATGGCAGGTTAAACAAGGAAGGAAAAATGTCTAATAAAATCGCAATGATTCACCATGAAGAATCAGCAAGAATATTGAAAAAGTTTTTGAGCAAGCTTGGATTAAGAAATGAAAGCAGAAATTCTTCTCGAGAAAGAATGACTAAAGCTATTTTAAGCCATGACTACCACAGCAAAGAACACACTCCAAACATGCCAGAACCAAAAACTGTAATGCAAAAACTAATTGTTGACGCTGACAGGTTAAATGGAGTATTGCCTTATGCAATGGACAGAACTCATGACTATAACAAAAAATTAGACAAAGAATTTTTTAATCAAAAAACAAGTTTTAAAGACAGACTTAATTGGCAGCCCAGCAGAGGAATGGAACAAGACGCTTTAACTGTAATGCTTCATCAGACATTTAACTGGACTAAACCAGACAGATATTACTTGGAAGCGTCAAAAAAAATGGCGAAGGAAACAATTCCTAAAACAAAAAAAAGAATGATTGAATTAATTGAACAAGAAATAAGTGATAAAAAAATCAAAGCACAGGCAATGCAAGTAGTAAAAGATTTTGAAAATCATTTCTCGAAAAAATAGAGTTATTTTTTTCTTTCCAGCATTAAGTCAGCGAAATCATTCAAATAACTAAAGTAAGGTTCTTTGAAAGCGGGTTTGGCTTTAGTTAAAGCTTTTTTGCTTTCAAGAATCTTTTTTTCTGCAAGGTTTTTAACATAATCTAACACTCCTAATTCCTGCATTAAATTAATTACTTTTTGTAAGTCAAAATCTGAAGCCTTATGGTTTCCAATGGTTTTCCTTAATAATTCCTTGTTCTTGCCTTCAGATAGCTCTAAAGCTTTAATGACTAGCAAGGTTTTCTTTCCAGTTTTAATGTCAGAGCCAATATCATGGCCTTTAGCTTTAGTTAAGTCAAGTAAGTCATCCTGAATTTGGAAGGCTGAAGCAGACTTTAAAGAGAATTCTTTTAAAGCATTAATTTGGCTTTCAGTGCCTTCGCCTAGAATTGCTCCAATTTGAAATGAAGCTGAAAGCAAGACAGCAGTCTTTTTTTCAACCATGTCCAAGTACTCTTTTTCTGAAACGTTTTCAAGGTATTCAAAAACCATGTCCTGTATTTCTCCAACATTTAAAGCCCTA
This sequence comes from archaeon, assembly GCA_043821385.1. Classification (GTDB taxonomy): domain Archaea; phylum Iainarchaeota; class Iainarchaeia; order Iainarchaeales; family JBDRCV01; genus JBDRCV01. The sequence goes on from JBDRCV010000037.1 coordinate 4,538, forward strand.
AAAGATTTCTCTAAAACATCTAAAGCCTGAATTTTTAGTTCTGGTTTAAACTTTGATTCAATGATTGCTGAATTAGCAAAACTTACAAGAATATAACTGCCTAGAACGCTCATGCTGGTTCCAAACCTTACTGACGTATCAGAAAAAATTGTTCCCTTGTAAGGTTTGCTTCCGTGAAGTTTTAAAAACCAGTTTCTTAAAACAGTGTGCGAAGCAGGCCCGCCGCGCCTAAAAGAATCTTCATCAATAATGTCGTCAGCTACAAGTGAAGCGTTATGCAGGCATTCAACTGAAAGTGAAGGCAAGAGAATGTTTTTTTCTGGTTTGCCTCCAACTGCCTTAAAACCCATGATTACTGCTATTGGACGAAAGCGTTTAGCTGAACGCAAAAGGTATTCTTTTAAAGTATCAAACTCTTTGTCTACAGCAACACCAGACTTTTTTGCTTCCATTCTTTTAACAGAAATATAGTTAGAGAACTCTTTTTCAACTAAATTCTTGTAATAAGACATTAATGAAACAAGGTTTTCCTGCAGTTATAACACCAACAAAAAGTTAACGCGTTCTTAATTTAAAAGCTTGCTTTTCGGCAATCTAAAAAAACATAAATTTAAAATAACTTAAAACAATTATATTTGATGCAGGCAAAAGCTTTAATGATTTTCGAAGAAGACTTACTTGACCCAGGATTTAATTCCTGGATTGAAAGCCAAAATTTGAGGCCATTACACAGGTTTGAAGGCTTGATAGAGTTAGGCAGTAGGTTTTTAGAATTTTCTGGAAACGATAAAAGAACTAATTCTAATTACAAGTTTAAAGTGTTTTTAGAAGAAATAACTGACGTTTATTATGGCTGGGACCGTGTTTTTGGCGCAAGCCAGAATTACAGTAACCTGGCAACTTTAAGGCCTTTAAGAATTAGTTTTGGCAATGAAAAAGAAGAAAAAAACGTTTACTTTTTTATTGGATTAAATAATGTTATTCACACAACAAAAAACTTGCAGTGGTTTAATGAACTAAAATCAATGGCCAGAAAGAAAGTTGAAAAAGAGGAAGAAAATTGAAGTTAGGAAAAATAATTATTGCCGCAATAGTTTTTCTTTTAATTGCTCTAATCGTTCACTCTGCCGGAGCCATGGCTGGAATGAATTATTACTTGGAACCAGAGTATTTTCCTGTCTGGAGTCAAATAATGATGCCTAATGCAGAGCCACCGGGAACAGAATTTTATGCTTTATCAATGCTCTTTAACTTTATTGCTGGATTAATTTTTGCAGGGTTTTACGTTTTCGTTAAAAACTTGTTTAAAGATAAAAGCAAGTTACTTCAAGGAGCAAAGTTTGGTGGATTATTATTTGTTTTAATTACTATTCCTTCAACTTTGTCAATGATTTTACTAATTAACCTGCCTCTAACATTAATTGTTTTATGGGCAGTTGAATCACTAGTAATTTTTAAATTGTCAGGAATTGCTTTCGTAAAACTGTTAAAGTAAAAGAAACCTATTTATAAATTATTTTGTTTAAAGAATTTTTATTCTATAGGGGGTCAGGCTTTTGATAGAATTTAATGAGTTACTTAAAGATAAATGTATATGTAAAAATTGCCCAACTTACACAGAGCAAGTTGAAACTATTGCTCACTGTTATCCAGACATTGGTAAAACCAAACACGTAAAAGAAGACAATGGCTGCATGTGCAAGTCCTGCCCAGTATACCAGAAAACAAGGTTAAAAAACCATTATTACTGCTTGAAAGGACACGAAGAACAACAGAACAAGAAAGCTTAAACTTATTTTCTTAAACAATAAACTACGTGGATTACCAACATAAAGCTTTAAAAATACAAACTCACCTATTATGTACGCTAAGTGCATTTGAGGTGTGTTTATGATTAATGCAAGAGTTGAGTTAAATGATTATGCTAACCGTGTTTTAGCCGTTATAAAGGCAAAATATAGTTTTCGTGACAAAAGCGAAGCATTGAATAAGTTCATTGAAATTTACGGGCCAAACGAAGTTGAACCAGAAGTCAAAGAAAGCTATATCAAAAAACTTCTTAAAATCGAAGAAGAACATTTTAAGAAACACGATTACTCTAAAATGAAAGATAAAGAGTTAGACAAATTGTTTGGGAAGTGAAAAACCATGCCTTTTGACTATGACTTCACAGACAAGCTTAAAAACATTATTCAAAAACTCCAAAAAAAAGACAAAAAAAGAGTGAACATAATTTACAAAAAAGTAAAACAAATAATTAATTCAGATGAAATTACAATAGAACACTACAAAAACTTAAAACACGAATTTAGTGACAGGAAACGCGTTCACATAGACAAGAGTTTTGTTCTAACCTTTAAATATATTAAAGAAAAGAAATTTATTCTGTTTCTGGACTTTGATCATTATGACAACATTTACAAAAAATAAGTGTCACTTTGACATTGCCTGCTTTCTCTTATTTTCAGGCATTTTTTCTATAGCATAACGCAAGGCAGTGCGAGGCATTACTTGACGGTGTTTTAAAACAAAGTTAAAGATTTCTGGTTCAAAGTTATTGCTCGCTTCTTTAAGTAACCAACCATAACCTTTCTGCACTAAATCTTCATCGTCTAATAACAAGGTTTCAGAGATTTTGAAAGCGTTTGAAAGAAATTTCTTGTCTTTTCTTACCGCAGGAATCAAGGAAACAGCACTTGCACGCCTAAACCAACGGTTGCTTGACTTAGCCCACTGATTAAGTTTTGGAAGAAATTCAGGGAATTCTAAAAGAAAATAACCTAGAGAGTGAGTGCAAAAGTCATCACAAGCAGCCCAATTAGTAACGTGTTTTTCAACCCATGATTCAAAAAGCGAGAAGTCTTCTTTTGAATAAGACTTCTTTAAACGATAAGCCCAGTCAAAGGCAATTTGTCTTTCTTCACCAAAACCAACTGCCAGAAGAGAATCACATAAATTAAAGACTTCTTTTTTAGGCAAGTGTTTTACTTGCTTGAAATAGTTTGCTGCAATCTTTCTAACAATTGGAGTGCGAACTCCGCGAACAGTAATTGGTTCTTTAAAATAACGTTCAGCGCCTTTCTTATACTCTAAGTCAACTTCGGCTTTTAAGTCTTTTTCAATTTCCTTTAAAATTTGGTTCATAATTAATGTGAACTCGCAACCTTTAAAAACTTTTTCAATCTTAGTTTTTGTGATTAAAATGAGAAGGGATCGACAAATTCTCGTTCACGAGACATATTAAAAACTGTTTCTATACTCATTTAATTAATCATAAAACCCTAATTTGTTTTTTGAACGGTGATAACATTGTATAATCCAATGGAAGTAGAAAAAGAAATCTTAAAGTTTTGGGAAAACGAAAAGATTTTTGAAAAACTAAGAGAAAAGAATAAAGGCAAGAAAAAGTTTTCTTTTATTGACGGCCCAATAACTGCTAACAATCCAATGGGAGTACATCACGCTTGGGGCAGAACCTACAAAGACTTGTATGTAAGGTTTAAGGCTTTAAAAGGCTTTGACCAAAGGTATCAGAATGGTTTTGATTGTCAGGGTTTGCATGTTGAAGTTGAAGTAGAAAAACAATTAGGTTTTAACAGTAAAAAAGACATTGAAAGTTTTGGTTTAGATAAGTTTTCTAAGGCTTCAAGAGAAAGAGTTAACAAGCAATCAGAAGGCCAAACACAACAATCTATTAGATTAGGGCAGTGGATGGATTGGAATAACTCTTATTACACGATGGCAGACAATAACATTGAAGGCATCTGGTTTTTTTTAAAAAAATGTTTTGAGAATGGTTGGTTGTATAAAGGTGGAAGAATTTTGCCTTGGTGTACTCGTTGTGGTACTGCTTCATCAAAACACGAAATGAGTGACGGGGGTTATGCTAATTTAACTCACCCTTCAGTTTACGTTAAAGCTAAATTGAAAGGAAAAGAGAATGAATTCTTGTTAGTCTGGACTACAACTGAATGGACTTTAAGCAGTAACGTTGCAGTCGCAGTCAACCCAGAACTAGATTACTCAAAAGTGAAAGTCGGGAATGAAGTTTTTTATATTGCTAGTAATTTATTAGACAAGATTTCTGGAGAGAAAGAAGAATTAGAAAAAGTTAAAGGAAAAGAATTAGTTGATTTAACTTACGAGTCTTTTTACCCTGAATTTGAAGTACAAAAATTTGAGCATAAAGTTGTGGCTTGGAAAGATGTTTCAAGCGAGGAAGGAACAGGCATAGTTCATATTGCTCCAACTTGCGGTGAAGAAGACTTTGAGTTAGGAAAAGAAATTAACTTGCCAATGATTAATCCCGCGCTAGATGAACAAGGAAATTATTTGGAAGGGTTTGGCTGGCAGACTGGAAGAAACGTTAAAGAAATTAAAAAGAAAATTGTTGAAGAATTAGAAGAAAGAGACATTTTATATAAGGAAGAACAATACACGCACCGTTACCCAGTGTGCTGGCGTTGTAATGAAGAACTAGTTTTCAGACAAGGCAAAGAATGGTATATTAAGAGTGACGAGATAAGGCCTAAAATGAAGATAGCTGCAAAAACAGTTGAATGGCAGCCAGAATACGTTGGAAAGTTAATGCAGGACTGGTTGGATAACATGGGAGACTGGAATATTTCAAGAAAAAGGTACTGGGGTTTGCCGTTAATGTTTTTTGAATGCGAGTGCGGAAAACTAGAAGTAATTGGTAGTTTAAAAGAATTAAAAGAAAAAGCAGTTAACCCAGAAAAAGTTGACAGCCTGCCAGAATTACACAGGCCATGGATTGATGAAGTGAAAGTAAAGTGTGAGTGCGGGAAAGAAATTACAAGAATAAAAGAAGTTGGAGATTGCTGGCTGGATGCAGGAATTGTTCCATTTTCAACAATGAAATACTTTGAAGATAAAAGTTACTGGAAGGAATGGTTTCCAGCAGACTTAATAACTGAAATGAGAGCCCAAGTAAGGTTATGGTTTTACTCAATGTTGTTTATGAGTGTTACACTTGAAGGAGTTAGTCCTTACAAAAAAGTAATGGCTTACGAGGCATTAAAAGATGAGAAAGGCGAAGACATGCATAAAAGTAAAGGTAATGCTATTTGGTTTGATGAAGCAGTAGAAAAAGTTGGAGCAGACGTAATGAGATGGCTGTACACTAAACAAAGTTTGAACAGAAACTTGTTGTTTGGTTACAATAACTTGAAAGAAGCAAAAAAGCCTTTAGACAACTTAAACAACATTTACTTTTACTTACAGCAAGCTTTAAGATTAAACAATTTTGACAAGAACTCTAAAGTTGAAAGATTAGAGTTAGAGGATGAATGGCTGAATTCAAGAATTAATTCTTTAAACAAGAAAGTAACTGAAAGTTTAGACAAGCTTGAACCTTACACTGCAAACAATTTAATTGAAGAATTTTTTGTAAATGATCTTTCAAGAGGTTACATTCAGTTTGTAAGAGCAAGACTACAGTTTAATGGCAAAAATAAGGAAGCTTGCTTGCAGACGCTTTATAATTCAAGTTTAAAGTTGCTTGTTTTGATGGCACCATTTACTCCATTTTTAACAGAACACTTGTACCAGAAAACGTTTAAAGAAACTGAAAAAATTGAAAGCATTCACTTGCTTGACTGGCCTGAAAGCAAAGAAGTTAACGAAAGTTTAGAGGAAAAAATGAGTAAAGCAAGAGAAGTAATGCAGCAAGTCTTGTTTGAAAGAGAAAAACTACAAATGGGAATAAGGTGGCCTTTAAAAGAAGTGACAGTTAAAATGGAAAAAGTTGAAAACTTGAAAGAATTCAAAGAATTAATAATGCGGCAAGTTAACTGTAAAGAAGTAACTTTAGTTGAAGGAAAAGAATTAGTTGTAGAAGTTGACAGTACAATGACTTTAGAACTAGAAATGGAAGGGTTTTCAAGAGAACTAGTAAGATATGTTCAGGATTCAAGAAAAGAAGCAAGACTGCAAAAAGAAGACAAGATTACTGGAGTGTTGGAAAGCAGTTCAGAAAAAATAATTAAAGCATTCGAAAAATATAAAGAAGAAATTCAAGAAAAAACTAATTCAAGTTTTAGTTTAGGGAAAACAGAAGGATTCGAGAAAGTAAAAGAAAAGAAAGTTAAAGGTGAAACATTTAAGATAGGGTGGAAGAAAGAAAAGAATTAAAGTATTAAAAAAGGTAATTACGCCATGAATTGGAGAAAAATAATTGAAAAACACCAAAAAAAAGGGCAAACTATAATGGATTGCTTGACGAGATATTATTTAAAAAACGACAACAATAATGCTAGACGACAAGGAAACCCAGCAGAAAGTTCTAACGAACCCATACTACAAATTATGAGTGAGTTATATGAAATAACACCAGAAGATTACAAAGAAATTCAAGCAAAGGACACTGCGTTAAAAAAACAAAAAAGAAAACTTCCAAAAATACTAAAAAAAGGAATAACCCAATTACTCCAACTGGAAGACAACCAAAAGTTTTTAGGCACGTCCGTTAAAAAACTTTTTCTACTCTATTTCCTGCATGGATTTAATTCAAGCAATAGTTTTAGGGTTAATGCAAGGAATAACTGAATGGCTGCCAATTAGCTCGCAAGGACAAGTAATGGTTGGAGCAGTACAATTATTTGGAATTCAACCTGAAACAGCTTTAAGTTACTCTATTTTATTGCATGCCGGAACATTAATTAGTGCAATCATTTACTTTAGAAAAGAAATAATTGAGTTAATTAAGTTAAGGGAAAAACAATTGCTAAAGTTCTTGTTTGTGGCTGTTCTGGCAACAACGATTACTGCAATTCCAAGTTACTTAATGTTGAGAAGTGTTGTAGGCAGTAGTTTTGCTTTAATGATTGTTGTAGGGTTAATGTTAATTATAACTGGAATACTGCAAAAGTTGAATAAAAAAGTTATAAAGGCAAAGCTATCAAACAAGAACGCTTTGTTTTTAGGTTTAGGACAAGGCTTTAGTGTTTTGCCTGGAGTTAGTCGGAGCGGAATAACTTCAAGTGTTTTATTGTTTGAAGGTTTTAAAGCAGAAAAAGCATTCAAATTAAGTTTTCTGTTATCAATTCCAAGTGTCTTAGTTGCAGAATTGTTGTTTGGGTTTGCTGAAGGAATTGTTTGGGAATTCAATTTGTTGATTGCAATTGTGATTGCTGCAGTTGTAGGGCTAATAACAATTAACTTATTAATCAAACTAGCGAGAAAAATTAATTTCAGTTACTTTTGCATTGGGTTTGGAGTCTTGTATTTAATTCTGGCATTCATTTAAAACTTCAACTTTCTTTCCAGCAAAATGATTAAATTAAGTTTGACTGTTAATTAATGCATGGAATTAGAGTTTAAAGAAAACAAAATTGTTTTTGAGAAAGAGTTATCAAACCTTGACAAGCTAGTAATTAAATTTACTGGAATTCTAGACAAACAGGAAATAGATTACGTTATCATTTCAGGTTATATTGCAATTCTTTTTGGCAGAAGCAGGCATACTGAAGACGTAGACTTGTTTGTAGAAGAAATGAGTTACGAGAAATTTAAAGAATTCTGGAATGAACTGGAAGAAAACGGTTTTGAATGCATTAACGTTTCAGAACCAAGAGAAGCCTTCAATGATTATTTGAAAACAAAGCTTGCCATAAGGTTTGCTGAAAAAGGAATGATTCAACCAAACTTTGAATTAAAGTTTCCTAAATCAAAGTATAACGAGTATTCTTTAAGAAACAAAATCGAAGTAATTTTAAACAATGAAAAATTAATGACTTCCGAAATGGAATTACAGATTGCATTCAAGTTAAGTTTAGGCAGTGACAAAGACTTTGAGGACGCAAGACACTTGTACAAAGTTTTTAAAGAACAGTTAAACTTGAATCTTTTAAGAAGTCATATTAAAGAGTTAAAAGTTGAAAAACAAGCGGAGAGGGTTTTATGGTTAAAGGATTAAAGTTAACTGAAAAAGACTTAAAAGAATTAAAAGAAGAAATGGAAAGAAACAGAAAACAACGCATGGACTTCGTGAACTTGTACGCTGAATGGTTAAAAAAAACTCCAAACAAAGTTTGGAGCAAACAACAAAACAAGTACTTGGACAAATGAAAAGAAACTATTTCTGGTTTTTCTTTAGTTTTGAATTCTTTTCAATTATTTTCAGCATTTCTTTTACATTACCAAAAAGAACACACCAGTCTTTAAATTCTTTATACCCTCTGGACTTGTGCCATTCAAGAGGAAACTTAAAATTCTTAAAAGTAACTGATTCAGAATAAGAAACAGCATACTTCTTCAAAGCTTGCCTGTAAAGTTTCTTATAAAGTTCTGTTGCAATTCCCTTCCTCTGATAATCAGGATCAACAAAAACTTCTCCCCCAATCAAATGATTACCATCCCACCAAGGTTTCACTGAACTACAAAAAGCACCAACTAGTATACCATCAACTTCTGCAACAAAAAACAAGTCAGGATAACTCTTGTAATAATATTTAAACAACTTTTTAGCAGAATTTAAAGTCCACTTTTCACCAACATCAAAATTAGTATAAACTTTAACAAAAATTGAAGATACCTTAGTCAAGTCTTTCTCTTTAACTAAACGAATTTTTAATTTACCAGACATAACTATAATTAAGAAGTCAAGTCTTTTTTAAGCTTTTGATTTCTGACGGCTTAAACAATCCTTCCTCTGTAATAATTCCAGTAACATATTTTGCTGGTGTGACATCAAAAGCAGGGTTTCTTGCAGTAACGTTTTCAGGAGTTAACCTAATGTTTTCAATGCCTTTAGAGTTCTTGCCAAACATGGTTAAAACTTCATCCATGCAACGTTCTTCAATTGGAATTTCGCTTCCTGACTCAATTGAAAAATCAATTGTAGTGGAAGGAGCAGCAACAAAAAAAGGAATATTGTTTTCTTTAGCCAGAACAGCTTTCTCATAAGTTCCGATTTTGTTTGCCACATCACCATTTGAAGCAATCCTGTCAGAACCAACAATACAAAAATCAATTTCTTTTTTCTGCATAAAGTAACCTGACGCATTATCAGCAATCACACTAAAAGGAATTTGCTCGCCTTTCAACTCCCAAGCCGTAAGCCTTGCACCCTGACAACGAGGCCTGGTTTCGTCAGCAAAAACAAAAACATTTTTTCCAGCTCTTTTAGCTTTATAAATTGGAGACAAAGCAGAACCCCAGTCAACAAACGCCAACCAACCAGCATTACAGTGAGTTAAAACATTATTTCGAGAACCATTAAACAACTGCAAGCCTTGTTCGCCAATTCTCTCACAATAACTTGCATCCTCTAAAGCAATAGATTGAGCAGTAATAACAGCAGTTTCTCTTGCCTTAACAGGATTGTCTTTAAAGTTTTCAATTGAATTCAAGACTTTGTCTACAGCATAAAACAAGTTTTGCGCAGTAGGACGCAT
>JBDRCV010000038.1:0-26730 GCA_043821385.1 archaeon
TTTATCTCTTAACGCTTCCAAGTTACCGTACTGGTGAAAGTACAGGGTTTTAGAAAAAAAGTCCTCTAAAGACTTTAAGTCAAAAACAAAGTTGTTTGCAATAACTGACAATAAATGAGTTCTTAAAACTGGTTCCAAAGATAACTGTGAAAAAGTTTCCTCGATTACTCCATTAATATAATGAGAAAAAATCCTGTCAGCATCCATTTCACTCTTGCCTAAAGTTACTGCCCTGCCATTAGAATCATACTTTGGCCTGCCAGCTCTGCCAGCTAACTGCTTGTACTCTCTGACACTAATTTCCTGCATTCCATTAAACGAATAACGGTAAAGAGAAGGAATGATTACAGTGTGAGCTGGAAGATTAACTCCTGCAGCAAGAGTAGGAGTTGAAGTTAAAACCTTTAAATGACTTAACTTAAAAAGGCCCTCTAAAGAATGCCGTTGTTCAGAAAGAAGGCCAGCATGATGAAAGCCAACCCCGTCAGCTGAAAGGTTTGCTAACTTTAAACATTGTTCTGTTGGCTGTTCTAAAACATTCTTAATTTTTTCAGAAGACTTCTTTAAAACCATTGAATCACTTTCTTTAAGAAACTTTCTTGTTAAACTTGAAAGTTTTACAGCATAAGATTCAGCGTTTCTTCTGGAATTACAAAAAACTAAAGCTTGCTTGCCTTTAAGCAAAGTATCAGAAACAACTGAAGTTAACTCGTCTTTAATTAAAGAAATTTTTTCCAACCCATGATTAAACTTTAATTGATTGTTAAAGAAAACTCCTTCAACTAGTTTAACCGGCCTGAAATCAGAGGAAACAAGTTTTGCTTCAAGCCAGTCAGCTAAATCTTTTGAATTAGGAATTGTAGCGGAGAGAGCAAGAATTTTTAGTTTAGGATTGATAAGGCGAAGCTTAGTAATCAAAATTTCAAGAGTTGCTCCCCTGCTTGAATCAATTTCATGAATTTCATCAACAACAAGCAAACCAATTCCTTTCAACCATTCAGCTTCATGACGAATTAAAGACTCAACTTTTTCATAAGTTGAAAAAATTAAATCATAACTGGACAAGTACTTTGACTTTGAATCAAAATCACCAGTACTAACCGTCATCTTAATTCCAAGTTCTTTCGAGTACTTTTTCTTCAAGTCATTAAAATGCTCACTTGCTAACGCTCGCAAAGGACAACAATAAACAGCCTTACGCTTATTGGTTAGAACGCTTTCAAGAATTGAAAGTTCAGCAACAATAGTCTTACCAGAAGAAGTAGGAGAAGAAACCACAAGGTTTTCTTTATACAATTCATTCTTTAAAGCTTTAACTTGCACGCTATTAAATTCTTTAAAGTTATTGGCTTTCAAAACAAGTTCAGGAATGTTAAACATACAATAAACAAGTTAAGAAAAGATTAAAAGAAGTTAACGCCGTTTAAATGCAGAACGCCGTTTAAATGCAGGTGCCTTGCGATTTGGAGGCTTTCGTGCCAACCAACTTGTTTTATCAGCCAAAGTCAGCCTTGCCGCATTTGCTTTACGCAAAGAAGCAAGATATTTCTCTTTTAATATCATCTCTCGAACTGACGAATTTCTTCTCTTGTCTTTTGGCAACACAGCCAAAGACAAAACATTTTTTATTCTTGGACTACTAACTTTAATATCCTTAATATTTGCACCAACCCACTTACTATTTTCTAAATCAGCTTTCCGCAAATCGGCTTCATACAAATCGGCTCTCGACAAATCGGCTTTCCGCAAAACGGCTCCCGACAAATCGACTTTCCGCAAAACGGCTTCCTGCAAAAAGGCTCCCGACAAATTGACTTCCCGCAAAACGGCTCCCGACAAATCGGCTCTCGGCAAATTGGCTCCCGACAAATCAGCTCCCGACAAATTGACTTTCCGCAAATTGGCTTTCCACAAATTGGCTCCCGACAAATCGACTTTCCGCAAATCGACTTTCCGCAAATCGACTTTCCGCAAAACGGCTTCCTGCAAAACGGCTTCCGACAAATTGGCTCCCCGCAAAACGGCTCCCGACAAATCGGCTCCCCGCAAATCGGCTTTCCGCAAATCATAATCTATTTTCTTTAAATGAACCCTAAACTTCTTGTTATCAAAACTACCATCAGGCAAACGATACTTACCCTTTTTTAGGTCCTTAATAACACTTTCTTTAGTAATTTTAAACAAGCGCATAACACATTAAAAAACCGAAAAGTTATTAAAAACATAGCTCCCTCCAACCAACCAAAAACAACAAAAAAACAACTTATTTTACCCCACAACAAACATTCAAAAACAAAAAAAAACTTAAACTCTCAACCAACACCCTTCATTCAAAACAAGTTCAAGAACAATAAAAGGCATGAAAATAAATTGAGGGAAAAAATAGTTAAAAGGTTTTAACGAGAATTAGCCCAAGAAAGCAATTGTCTTAACATTAATTCATCTTCTTTTAAATCAGATAAATCTTTTTCAAGTTCTTTAATTTTTTTATCACTTGACTCTAAACGGAAAGCTTGAATTTGGTCATTGTACTGGCCTAGTTTGCGATTGTTTTTGTAAACAATTGAATCTTTAACTGTTTCAGTTAACTGTTTTCTGTACTCAATGTTGTTTACAAACATGTCAATCATTGGCCGAAAACGTTCAGTGGAAACTAACTGTGAAGGCAAAGAAACTTCTTTTGCATCAGTCCTGTAATCAGAGTCAGTAACCATTTTCAGGGAATGCTTCCAAAAAAGCTTGTCCTTAAACTTTTTCACGTTCAAGGAAAGGTCAGAGTATTTTGCTTTAGTATTTCTTTTCTTCCAGTCAGATAACTCTTTCTCAAGCCTTTGCTTTTCAGCTTTAAGCTCGTCATTCAATTGTCTAATTTTTAAAGGCGAAGGATACCTTAGTAAAGGCCAAGAAGAACTCTTTTTGTTTACAACTGAAACAATTCCTCCTTTCTCAAAATAACGCTTTAAGTAAATAGTTCTTTTACCAGAATCATCCTTTAATTGAGGGTTTCTGGCAACAAACCTATCAAAACTTGAAATCAATGAATCCTTCATAACAATCAAATAAAAAAAGAAGTAACTAGTTAAAAAAGGTTACTGGAAGAATATAATTAAGGGCAGTCGCTTAAAAACAATTAGTTAAACTTTTAAATTACTCTTTCTAAATACTTTATAGGTTTTAATAATGGTTTTAGAGTTTTTAGGCTTAGAATTCCTGCAGAAATCAATTTACGGTATAACGATTGAAGGCGCAGTGTTGTTTGTTGCAAGCGTTATAATTGCTTTTGTTATCGGGAAATTAGTTTATTATGCGTTTAAAACAGTTGGAAGACAAGTAACTGAAAGAACCAAAAACAAGTTAGATGACTTATTAATTGATGCATTAGAAGAACCAATAGTAGGGTTTCTTGTAATAGCTGGATTGTTTTTTGGCTTCCAGTTCCTGCATTTAACAAACCAGTTAGTTAACGATGTTTTCGTTAAACTGTTAATGGTTTTAGTTCTGGCAAACGTTGTATGGCTGCTTATAAGATTAGTTGACGTAATAATTGAAGGTTACTTGAAACCATTAGCAGAAAAAACTAATTCAAAAGTTGATGACCAAATACTGCCAGTAGTAGGCAAGTCAGCAAAACTAGCGTTAATTACATTAGGAGGAATAATTGTTTTAAGCACTTTTGGTTTTGATGTAACAGCTTTAATTGCCGGAGTTGGAGTTGGAGGTTTAGCTTTTGCTTTTGCGGCAAAAGAAACAATTTCAGACGTTTTTGGTGGAGTAAGCTTGTTTGCAAGCAAACCCTTTGTAGTTGGAGACAGAGTTAAAATGCAGGGATTTGACGGGTTTATAACTGAAATTGGTTTAAGAAACACTAGAATGAAAAATTTTGAAGGAAGAATTATTACAATTCCTAACTCTAAAGTTGCAGGCAATCCAATTGAAAACGTTTCAATTGAACCAACTAGAAGAGTAAAAATAGAGCTTGGTTTAACTTACAATACTAAAACTAAAAAGTTAGAGGAAGCAAAAAAAGTAATTGCAAAAACTTTAGATAAAACAAAAGACGTTAGCAAAACACACTTAATTAATTTTACAGAGTTTGGTGACAGCGCATTAAAAATAATGGTAATATACTACATAACAAATAATAATGAAATTCTGGGAACCATGGACAAAGTTAACTTTGGAATAAAAGAAGGATTAGAGAAAGCAGGCATTGAAATAGCTTTCCCAACACAAACAATTTACGTAAAAAAATAGGAAGTGAGAAAATGATTCCAGGAATGGGCGGAATGAACCCTCAAATGATTCAAAAAGCAATGAAACAATTTGGTATTAAGTCAGAAGAAGTTAATGCAACAAAAGTAACCATTGACTTAGAGGACGGAAAAAAAATTGTTGTTGAAAACCCTAACGTTACAGCAATCCTAGTTCAAGGGCAAAAGACTTTTCAAGTAATGGGAGAAGTCAAAGAAGAAGAAACAGGGTTGCCGGAAGAAGACATTAAAATGGTGGCAGAGCAAGCAGGAGTTACAGAAGAAAAAGCTGAAGCAGCTTTAAAAGCAAGTAATGGAGACATAGCGGAAGCCATTGTTAGAGCGAAAGAATAAAAAAAAGAAAAACAAAAGCATAAACTTCCAACCACTGATTTTATTGCTTTAAATTATTTACTTAACAAATATGCTGGAAGCGAGTTATTCTTCACCAACACCAAAAACTTCTTCTGCTGCATCATCCCAATAAACATTTCCTCTTACAGACATTTCTGTTGTACAAACACCATTAGTACAAGAAAAACTATCAGGACAATCAGCGTCAATAGAACAAGAAGAATAAGACCCAGGAACAGTCCCATCCTGGTTAACACAGCCACCCAAAACAATAACAACCAGAACTAAAGAAAGAATCCAAAACAATTTAATTTTATTTGAAAACATGAAATAGAAAAGAACTTCTTGTATTTAAAGACAGCTTATTTTCTTTTTCTTGCAGTTAATTCCATTTTGCTTAACCTGAACACTACTAGAATTTGCAAGACAACTATTAAAGTTAAAAAAGCCCATAAAATCAATTCACCCAAAATCTAATCCCTCCTCTGTGCCGTCAACAACTAAAACTTGGTTTCTTTTAACAACTAAGTTAAAGTTAAATAAAACACTATCGTTAACTGCATGGCTTGGAGAAACTAAGACTGCGATGCTGTTAGAGTCAACTAAATAGTTTGCATCAGTTTCAAGGTCAAAAAAGACTTTCTCTACAACATTAGCTTTTTGTTTTATATTTCCAAAGTCAAAGTTAAGTTTTGGAAGAAAATTAGTTGAAAGAAAGTTAGAGAAATCCAACAAGTCAGTTGAATTAGTGTAAAGCAAAGCATGAATTCTTGCCTGTGGTTCAGTAAAATAATAAGAGTTAGAGTCAAAGCCAAGAGAATTAAAATCGTTAACCAGACCTTGTTTTAGTAAGTTAATGTCTGAAACCAAGTCAGAGTTAAAGTCAGCTAAAACAATTAAATTATTGAAATCATAGAAAGCAAAGTCTGTAATCAAAGAGTTAGAAGTTAAAACATTGTTAACGTCTTGTTCTACTGGCAGTGAAAGAAAAGTAATTGTCAGGCTTGGAAATAGTTCAAACAATTTAATGCTTGAACCAGTTAACTCTGGCAAAGCATTAAAGTCGCTTTCAAGAGTTTCTTGTTCTTTAATAAAAGAGTAATTTAAGTCTGCTTCAAAAACCAGTTCAGGCAATAATTCTGTTAAAGTTGACTCTCTTTTCAAGGTTATAGTGTTAAGTTTTGCAGTCAAGTTTTGTTCTTCTGTAGCAATAACTTGAGCTAGAATTTCGCCCCGGAAAGTAGTGTCAAGTGAAACTAAAACTAAGTCTCCTTTTCTAGCGTCAGTTGAAAGATAGGCTTCAGTTAAAGGGTTTTCAAAAGAATGTTCTATTTCAGTAACTAATTCATTGTTTGTTAGAGTAACAGTTTCAGGCAGTCTGACTAAGCCAACAAGAACTGGCTGAAAGTTTACTAGAGAAGGAAACGTGTTTTCTTTTAATAACTCTAAAACTTTTAAGCTATCGGAATCAGGTTCCAAAGTAATGTTTGCTACATAAAGGAAGGTTCCTGTTGAAGAAACTCCTGGTTGAGGTTGCAAAAACCTTGAGTTAATGTTTCTAATGCTTCCAGAATTGTAAACTAAAGAGTCTAGTTCACTTAACTCTAAAACGTTGGTGTCTGCAGTTAAAATTATTTGAGGGAAAACAGTGTCAATGGTTGCTTCAACGCCTGAAGCAGAATATTGTTTTAAAGAAAAATCTTCAATGTCTGAAGCATTAAAGTCAGAGTCTGGTGGGATAGTGTCGTCTTTGTCTCCCAAGAAAGCTATTGCTCCGTAAGAGGAAACCATTATGACTGCAATAAAGATTGCCATAAAAACATTTAATCTTCTGCCCATTGTAAACCAATAAGATTTTAGAATGAAAAGATTTAAAAGGCAAAACAAAACAAGCCTTTTTAAAAGCTTTTTCTCTCTGGTTTTAATTACTAGAAAAACTTTTTCTTGGAGGGTTAATAGTGTTAAAAGAGAATACTGTGGTAAAATTAGAGGTTACTGGAATAGAGGAAGCCAGTGGAAAGATTTATGATTCCACTAACGTTGAAGAAGCCAAGAAAGCCGGCATTTATAACGAGAACAGGGTTTACAAGCCAGCAATAGTTATTTTAGGAAAACAAGAAATTGTTCCAGGACTAGAAGAAGAAGTAATGAAGTTAAAGGAAGGAGACAATAAAGACATTAAGGTTACAGCAGAGAAAGCTTTTGGTTTAAGAAAACCAGAATTAATTGGTTTAGTGCCTTTAAAAAGTTTTAAGGAAAAAAAAATGAATCCTTTTCCAGGAATGATTTTTGAAGCTGACGGCAAACAAGGACGAGTTCAAAGCGTTTCCGGTGGCAGAGTCAGAGTTGACTTCAATCATCCTTTAGCAGGAAAAAACATTTTATTTAAAGTTAAACTAGAAAAAGTTTTTGAAAACAAACACGATATCATTACTGCCTTATACGAAAAATATTTTGGTTTTGTGGAAGAAAAGCAAAGAAAAGTTATACTGCATAAAGATGAAGCAGACGTTTTTTTTCCAGGAAACATTAAACCCGAAGTTAATTTGTTAAAACCTGGTTTTGCTAAAACTCTTCAAGAAATCATGCCGGAATTAAAAGAAATAAGGTTTATTGAAGTTTATAGAAGAGAAGAAAAAAAGGAAACTGAAACCCTTTAAAAACGTTTGCCTCTAAATTTTATATAATCAGGCCAAACTAATTTTTTTTGGTGAAATTTAATATGACTGAAAGCTTAAAAACTGGAACCACGACAGTTGGAATCATAACCAATGAAGCTGTTGTTTTAGGTTCAGACCAGCAGGCTACAATGTGGCATTTAGCTGCAGAAAATGAAATGCAGAAAATTTACCCTATTAATGAAATGACTGCTATAACGATTGCTGGTTCAGCTGGAGACGGTTTAACTCTGGTAAAATTTTTGCGAACTCACTCAAAACTGTATGAAATGGAAAGAGAAACAATTATGAGAACTAAAGCATTAGTTTCATTGCTTGCAAACGTTTTCAGTTCTAACAGGTTTTATCCTTTCTACTCTCATTTTTTAGTTGGAGGTTTTTCTAGTAAACCAGAATTATTTAATGTTACGCCTGACGGCGCGGCATTAGAACAAAAAAAGTATTCTTGGACTGGCTCTGGTTCAGAGTTAGCTTTAAGCGTGCTGGACAACGATTATAAGGAAAACATGACAGAAAAAGATGGAATCTTGTTGGCTTTAAAGGCTTTAAAGACAGCTAAAAAAAGAGACATTTATACTGGCGGCCAAGGATTTAATATTACAGTTATAACCAAACAAGGAGTAAAAGAACTAACAGAAAAAGAAGTTTCAAGCTTTTTGAAAGAAAAATAATTGAAAGGCATTTAACTAATTTTAGCCTTTTTTTGAAAAACAATTCTAAGGAGATTCGAAATGAGCGACTACTTAAAAGAACTAAAAGACACAGTAAATAGTGCTTTACCAAAAGAAACACAAATAACTAAAGTTGAAATGGAGGGCCCAGAAATAGCCGTCTATACTAAAAACCCTAAAGCGTTTTTTGAAAACGAAAACTATGTAGCAAAAATTGCATTCAACTTAAAGAAAAGAATTAACATCAGAACTGACAAAAGCCTGTTAGAAGACGAAAGAACAGCAAAAGACAGGATTCTAGAAATCATTCCAAAAGAAGCAGACGTTAGAGAAATTTATTTTAACCCTTGTTTTAGTGAAGTAGTAATTGAATCAATTAAACCTGGACTAGTAATAGGAAAAGAAGGAAAAACCAGTAAAGAAATAATTATTCAAACTGGCTGGACGCCAAGAATTTTACGCTCTCCTACAAGTGATTCAAAAACTCTTAAAGGAATAAGGTATTATCTGCACAAGCATGCAAGTGAGAGAAAAAAGTTTTTAAACGAAACCGCAATAAAAATTTACACTAATAAAGGAAAAAGAAAAGACTGGATTAGAATGACTGCTTTAGGCGGTTACAGAGAAGTTGGAAGAAGCAGTACTTTAATTGAAACAGACCAAACAAAAGTATTACTGGATTGCGGAATTAATGTTGCAATGCCAGACGAAACATACCCTTACCTAGACATTTTGAGAATGCCAATGAGTGAACTTGACGCAGTAATTGTAAGCCATGCTCACATTGACCATTCAGGAATGGTGCCGTACTTGTTTAAAGCAGGTTACAAAGGCCCAGTTTACTGCACTAAACCCACAAGAGAATTAATGGCTTTACTGCAATTTGATTCAATTAATTTGGCAGTACAGGAAGGAAAAGAACCACCATACAATGAAACAGACGTAAAAGAAATGGTTAAACACTGTATTACCAGAGATTACAGAGAAGTAACAGATATTGCTCCAGACATCAGGTTAACTTTGCATAACGCTTCACACATTCTTGGAAGTACTAGCGTTCACTTGCATATTGGTGAAGGCACTCACAACTTTGTTTACACTGGAGACATAAAATACGGTTTTACCAGATTATTTAATAACGCTGACTCAAATTTTCCAAGACTTGAAACATTGTTAATTGAAAGCACTTACGGCGGAAATCATAGTTTAATGCCATTACACCAAAAAGCCGAAGAAATGCTTTTAAAAACCATTAATGAAACCTTTGAAAAAGGAGGAAACGTTTTAATTCCAGTTTTTGCTGTTGGAAGAGGACAAGAAGTAATGCTTTCAATTGAAGACTTTTACAGAAAAAAAATGATTCCAGAAGCACAAGTATTTATTGACGGAATGACTAAAGAAGCTTCAGCAATCCATACAGCTTACCCTGAATTTTTAAGAAAACAAGTTCAAAGAAGAATCTTACAAAACGACTCGCCTTTTAGTTCAAGTTTATTCAAAGAAGTAAATGCAGGAGACAGAGAAAAAGTTTTAGACAACAGTAACATTATAGTAATTGCTTCTTCCGGAATGCTTACAGGCGGAGCAAGCTTGCATTACTTTAACAAAATGTGTGAGAATGAAAACAACACCCTGATAATGGTTGGATATATGGGTGCCGGCAGTCTTGGAAGAAAACTGCAAGGCGGTTTAAGAACGGTTCCAGTTACAACAAACGGTAAAACTAGAGCCTTAAACGTTAAAATGAGACTAGAGACAGTTGAAGGTTTTTCAGGACACTGTTCAAGAGAACAACTATTAAGTTATATTAGGAGTCTGAAACCAAAACCAAAAAAAGTCATAGTAAACCACGGAGAAAAAACCAACACCATTGAGTTTGCAAAAACAGTCAGCAGTACTTTTAACATTAATGCAGTGTCAATAGCAGACTTAGAAAGTGTAAGGTTGAATTAACAAGCGTCAGGAATGCCGTCACCATAGTCTGGTCCTTCTTCAGGTGGAAGATCACAATCTGCTGGACAACTGTCTATTTTTTCATTGTCTTGACATATTCCATCACCACAAGTCCCACAATCAACTGGACAGCTTCCAGGGTCTTCCCCAGGACTACAAATTAAGTCGCCGCAAACACAATCAAAACTACAATTCCAAGCGTTTTCTCCACGACTTAACTCACATAATTCATTTTCATTACAAATTACTTCATCATCATCTTCAATTACATTATTGCCTTCATCAGAATAAACGTCTTTAATTGTATCTTTTAACTGCTGGTTGTAAACTTGCAGTAAGTCTCCAGCTGACTCACCACCGCTTTCACTTAAACCAACAACAATAACCATTACTCCAATAGAAATAACTATTGCTCCGCCAATCAATAACAAGTAAGACAAGCTTGCTTGAGCTTTAACTCTTTGACTACTTCTTTGACTCATTTTTATTCTTTCTCCTTAAAAGAAAACTATACGAAAGCAAAATTACACCAAACCCAAGCAATCCAAAACCAACGTGAATGGTTTTAATTGAAAACGTAATGAAACCAACTGGAGTTTCAGAAAAAACAGGAGGCAAAGAAAAAGTAATGCTTCCAGGTTCAACTACAGCAAAACTAATGGTTTTAGTTGCCTCATTAAAACCAGTGTAATTAGCGTCAGAATACAAAACAAAAGTTTTGTTAACGTCAGCCAAACCAAAAATTAACGGGTTATCTCCATTATAATCAATTAAAGGAATTTCAACAACGTTAAGGTCAGAATTGTAAACTAAAATTGCTGCATTCATGACATCAGGGTCAGTTGTTATAACACTACCACTAGAATTAAATAAAGTAAGCCTAGGGTAAAAGAATTCCAAGTACTCAAAAACCTTTCTTGAATCACAGGCACCAGAAAAAAGGTTATCACTGCATAACTGGGTTTCCAAATACATTCCTTCACCTAAATCAAGAGCAAAAGATTTTTCAAAAGACTGAAAACGAGTTTGAATTACTGCCTTACAATCCTGCTTGTCAATGCTTGAATCTAAAATGTAAGCATGATAATTGCCAGTAAAATCATAATCATACTTTCCTTCCTCAAAATTCAAGTCAACTGATTCAACAACACTTAAACCTAAAGGCGCATTATCACAAACAATCATTGGAGTAAAATAAATTGTTTCTTCATAGTCAGAAGAAAAAAAGTAATCAAAATACATTTGGTCTCCAGACACAAAAGTTGAAGGAACAGTAATCTCTAAATCAAAAGCAGTAACTTGAATTGCAAAAAAACACAATAACAAAAACAAAATTATTTTTTTCATTTTAATAAAACCCATTTAATTTTAGTTTTCATTTTAATAACCCTTTAATTTAAGCATTGGATCTCCCAACAAAGTGTAAATTGAAGCAATAGCAGCATAATTGCTTACCGGATTGTTTAAAGAGTCAACGTAAAGCTGTCTGTTAAGTTTCCCTAACTCAATAGTACCAGAATACCCTAATTCAAATAAGTAATTTGCCGCTTTAACTTCCGGGCCATTCTCAAACCAGTGGTCATCATCATATTCAATTGGAAAATAATAAGTTATGCCTGTAGCACCAAGGTAAGCTATCGCGCCCCTACGCAACATGTTTGGAGCAACATTATAACGAGTTACCTTGCTTTCAAAATCAAAATGGCTTGTAAGACAAGCATTAGCAGCAATAAAACTAGTATCAAACCAAGTAATTCCTTCATTCAACATTGGCTCACGGATTTCCAAAGAATTAACCCACTTAATTTCACTGCCATGATCACCAAAAGTAATTAACCTTTTAGAACTTAACTGCACGTCAGTCGGATAAAGCTCTGGTTCACAATAACCCTTAAACTCTTCACCAATCTCTATTTCTGGATCTAAACCTGGTTCGCCAATAAAACAAGCTTCCTCGCGGCCATCAGCAATTTTTATGGCATTAGTTTTAGTTAAAGGAAAACTATGAGCAATGCTTGCAGAACTCCAAGAACTTGTAAATTTATTGTAAAAAAGCGAAAAGTTAACGTAAGAAGAAACATCGCTTGAAGTCAAAGAATAAATTCTACCCCATTTAGCACCAGTTTCAGAGTCAAGTGAAACAGACAAAGAAAACTCTGAATTATGCCAGCCAGCACCATCCAAATTATTGTAACTGAAAAATAAATCGTTTTCCAAGAAAACTTGTTCTTTATTACCTCTGTTAACTAAATTAAACCAAAGCAAGAATAACTTGTTTTCATTAGGTAAAACTAATGGATTAAAACCAGAACCAATAACTTTAATGCTTTCTTCAGGAATACTTAAATCACTTAAAATTAATTCAAAGTAATTGATTTCTGGTTCAGAAGTACTTTTAGAACTCCAGAAAACACTCAACTCATTATCATTCTTAAAAACAGTTTTAACAAAAGCCGGAACACCATTAACAGTAATTCCTTTCTCCTTGCCTTCAATCAAATTACCGGAATAATCAAAAGACTTGAAAAAGAGTTTGTCACCAGAAACAAAAACAAAGTAAATGTTGTCAGCAGAGTCAAGCAAAAAATTATGCGGGTTAGGAACAGCATCAGTTGAAACAGTTAAAGGCCAGTTATCTTCAGCTTCATCAATTAAAGTACCATCAGAATTAACCCAAACAAAAGACATGGTTGCTTGATTACTTTCAATAAAAAAACTCAAGCCAAGTTTTTCAGAGTCAACAGAACTAAAGGAAAGAAATAAATGACTTAAATTAAACGCACTACCTAATAACGTGTTAGAAAATTCTTCTGTTATGACATTGTCTTTAACAACTAACTTTGAAATTGAAAGGTTTTTGGAATCCTGACTTAAAAAAACTGTAAAAATTTCATTCTTTTCATTTATTACTGCATTAACGTTTTTCCCGTCAAGCAGTAAAGTGCTTTCAGGCAAGAAATTACCAGAACTATCAACCAAAGAAACATGCGTTTTATTGTCAGCTGAATCCTCCCAAAAAACAATTGAATTATCACTTGAATCAACTAAAACAAAAGCATTAGACACCTGACCATCAGAAAAACCAATCAACTTATCCTCAAAACCTTCAACTCGAACACCAGAAGAATCCAGTTTAGTAAAATAAACGTTTTCAGTTCCAAACTGCGTAATCAAATTAGCTTTAACATTACTATAAGCCAAAACAATATTGTTAGAAGAATCCACTGCCATACTGGCACTCAAAGAATCACCCTTAAAAGGATTCTTGTTAAAATAAAAAGAATCAAACTGGTGCCTGACTCTGTCATTGTTTTTTTCTCCAGCACAAACTGAATCAGGAAGTAATTGAGGTGAAGCAAGAATAGTAAAAAACTCCGGCCAGTTACCATTAAAATAACTAACTGATAACTCATCTAACTCGTCCAAGATTTGATGTCTTGCATTAAAAGCATTAACAGTTATATTGCCTGTGCAGTCTTCAGTTTCACTGCTTTGTTCTAAAGGCAAAAACATTATTAATTCATTTCTTGCAGCTGAAAGCAAGCCAGCAAGCAATGACTGCTTATAATAAAGGTTAAAAACTTTGTTAGGAGATTTATCTGGCTGTAAGGGTTCAAAGTCCGCATAATCAGAATCCAAATCATTTGGGTTAACAACAATAACTCCTTCTGGCGGAGAAGAAAACATTTCACTACGCAAACTATCTAAATCAGAGTAAAATTTATCACATGACAAAACTGGACAGCCAATGTTTCCAACTAAAATGACTTCAACGTTTTCAAGATAAAAGTTTTCAGGAATAGAATTAACAAACAAAGGATAATTGTTTTTAGCAGCAAAAGCTGACGCAGTTAAAGCTAACTCGTAATTGTTTTCAACTAAAACCACAGTATCAATTTCACTCCAGTAATCAGTTAAACGAGAAGGAAACACTAACTGAATATCACCCGCGTCACTTAAACCAGCACCAAAAGGAGGCTTAATTCTTAAAACATTAATTAAATCACAAAAAACTTTATCCCTGCCAAGAGGAGGGTTATCAGGATTACTGCACTCTAAACTAGAATCATAAATTAAAGAAACTCTAAAATTACCATAAGAAGGCTTATACTTTTGAATGAAATGAATTACTGAATCAAGGTCAAAAGAATTTTCCTCTTCATGAAAGACAAGCATTGGATGTCTTATTGCACCATCATTATCAAAAACAACTGGAGTTAACTGAACTACTTCCTGCCAGTACTTGTCAGAAACAAGAAAAACTTCCCTGTCAAAAGCACTATCACAAAAAAGACTTTCATCTTTAAAGTTAGCACTAACAAGAGAAGACAAGAACAACAAGAAAACCAAAAACAAAAAAAACTTTTTCATCCAACTATAAAGAAATTCAAACTAGTATAAAAAGGAATTTTATGAAAAACAAGCTCCAGGAATACCGTCAGATTTATCAGGAGTTTCTGGGGGAGGAGTAAAACAGTCATCAGGACAAGATTCTTCTTCCCCTGGCTCGCATAAAAAGTTACCACACAAAAACACTTCTGGTGGAGGTTTAACACAGTCTTCAGGACAAGAATACCATGTTTCCCCAGAATCACACCTTAAATTACCACAAAAAGAACCTTCACCAAGCAAAGGGTCTTCTAAACTCCCGCCATCATCTTGAACGCCTTTAATAGTGTCATCTAATTGTTGTTTATACACTTCAAGTAATTTAGTTGAAGAATCCTTTGATTGAGTGCCAATGTTTGTTAAAACAAGCATAACACTTAACCCAATCAAGATTGCTCCACCAATTAAAAACAAGTAAGACAAACTTCCCTGCGCTTTAGAATTCATTTCTTTTTTCTCCTCTTAACTTGCTTGTCTTTTAACCTTAAAGCAAAACCAACAATCACAAAAACTAAGCCGAAAACAAATAAAGACAAAGAAACAAAATTTGACTCAAAATTAATTAAAGTAAAACCAGTTAAAGTTAAAGGAACTAACTGTTTGCCTGAAGTAAAAGTTAATGTTTCCGGACTAACAATTGTAAAACTGTCAGTCTTGCTTGCACTAACAAATCCAGGATAAGAGACTTCAACATAAAAGTAAAATGTTTTACCAACGTGACTTTCATCAAAAGGAAAAGTGTTCTGGCCAGTGTAAGTTTCTAAAGGAAAAACAACTTCAGTTCCATCCGCACCCAAAACCCCAACACTAGCATTCAAAGAATCTTCAGGCAAAGCAGTATCTAAGTCAGCAAAATCAAAAACACTAATTACTGGGTAAAAAGTTTCTCCAAGACTGTAAACTTTTGAAGTTTGTAAACAATCAACATCCCTGCATAAAGAAAGTTTGATAAATAACCCTTTATCAAGGTCTAATTCAAAAGGTGTTTCAAAAACCTCGAAACGAGTTTGCACTATAGCTTTACATGATTGCTTGATAATTTTTTCATCAATTTCGTAAGCTTTATAATTTCCTAAAATACAAAATTCTCCATCTTCTTGCGCCTCTAACTCTATTGGACCTTGAACAAAACCAATTGAAACCGGAGCTCTCTCACAAATAATCATGGGAGTAAAGTAAAGAGTCTGTGCGTAATCAGAACAAATCCGGTAATCAAAACCCAAGACATCTCCTTCATCCTTTCCTGAAGGAAAATCAATTTCAAAGTTTAAAGCATTAACACTAGAAAAAAGAAAAACAACTAAGAATAAAAACAATAATTTTTTCAAGTTATTCACCAAACTCCTTAAACCCACTGGGTTTTTCAAATACAAGCAATGGGTCTCCAAGCATTTCATAAATTGGAGCAAAAGTAGAATAATTTGACGCAATATTTTCAATTGAAGCCAAATACAAGTCACGGTTTATTTCACCAAGAGAAGGATTTTTGCTTGATAACAAGTAATTTACTGCCTTAACCTCTGGACCATAATCAAACCAGTTAAGAGCAAAAATTGGAAAATAATAATTTATTCCAGTAGCACCAAAATAAGTTACTGCACCACGACGCAGCAAGTTTGGAGCAACATTAAACCTAGTGAAATCATCTTTGAAAGGAAAGTGACTTGTAAGACAAGCTTGAGTTGCAACAAAACTCAAATCAAACCAAGTTACACCATTATTATAATGAGGATTCATAAAATCAATAGCATCAACCCAAGCAGTTTCAGTCGCATGGTCACCAAAAGTAATAATATTTCTGTGCCTTAAATCATTAATTGTAGGATAATCATTGTTTACACAAAAATCATCAGTTCCCTCTCTAAGCCTTGGATTCGGCTCATAAGAATTCTCTCTAATAAAACACTCTGAACCATTAACTAACCCAACCTTGTTTTTAACTGCAATCGCGTTATCTTTAGTAATAATAAAACTATGCGCAATGCTTGCCGCATTAAACTGACTGTTCTCGTAAAGTTTAGCAAGCAAAAAATTATAGTAAAGTGAAAGATTAATGTAAGAAGAAACATCTGAAGTAGTCAAAGAATAAATCCTGCCCCACTTAGCACCAACATCCAAGTCAAGTGAAAGTTTTAAAGTTTCACTCCAATCAGGACTAGTAAAACGCTTGAAAAATAAATCGTTTTCCTCAAACTTAAAAGAATCATCACCACGATTAATTAAAGAAAGCCAAAACAAAAACAAGCTTTCATTATCTTTCAAAATTAAAGGTTTTTTTGTCTGCATAAAACTACTGTTCTTAATAAAACCTTTTTGCTGGCTTAAAATTCCCCCAGCTATAGAGACTTCCATTTGGTTAATTGTTCCCATTCCATCACCATAAAAAACCCAGATAACTTGATCAGAAAAGAAAACTGTTTCCAGAAAAGGATTAATTAATTGAAGACTTTCAGGAAGAGAATCTAATTCCACACTATTAATTTCAGTTCCTTCAACACTAAAAGACTTGAAAAAAAGTTTGTCACCAGAAACAAAAACAAAGTAAAGGTTGTCAGCAGAATCAACCAAAAAATTGTTTGGACTAAGAGAAACATTGCTTGAAATTTCAAAAGGTTCAACAACTTCAACACCGCCATCAAAATTAAGCCAAACAAACTCCTCTCTTGCCAAACTCTCATCCTTAATAAAGTAAGTTAAACCAAGCTTTGACTTATCAAAATTAAAGGAAAGAAAAGGAAAAGAAATAATGTCTTCACCCGCAACATCTAAAAACGCTACAGGAACATTAGAACTAAAAGAATCATTATTGAAAGAGACTTTTGAAAACAATAACTTGGTTTCAGTTAAATCAGAGTAAACCAAATAAATTTCATTATTTTCAGAAATAACAGCGCTAAAATTTTTGCCTTCAATCCCTAAAGACTGATTGTCAATTAAGACTTCATTAGAACTAGAAATTAAAGAAGCATGAATTCTGTTATCATAAGAATCCTCCCAAAAAACAATAGAATTATCACTTGAATCAACTAAAACAAAAGCATTAGAAACCTGACCAGAAGAAAAACCAATTAATTTATCCTCAAACAATCGTTCTCCAGAAGAATTTAATTTAGTGTAAAAAATTAATTCAGTTCCAAACTGCGTAATCAAATTAGCTTTAACATTACTATAAGCCAAAACAATGTTTCCAGTTGAATCAAAAGCCACACTATGACTTAAAGTGTCACCAACAAAAGGATTCTTGTTAAAGTAAAACGAATCAAACTGATGGCGAAAACTATAATTATCTTTATTTCCAGCACAAATTGAATCAGGAAGCAAGCTAGGCGAAGCAAGAATAGTGTAATTTTCGGGCCAATTACTTCCAAAAATAGCGTTTAACTTTTGCATGATTAATTCTCTTGCCTTAAAAGCATTAGAAGTAATATTACCATTACATTCACTGTCCTCTGAACTCAAAGTTTGAGGCAAAAATAAAATGAATTCATTTCTTGCAGCAGCAAGAAACGGAGCAAGCAAAGAATGCTTATAATAAAGGTTTTGAATTGGGTTAGAGGATTTTTCAGTTTGAAAGCTTTCATTGTCAGCATAGCTAGGCAGAACATCATTAGGGTTAACAATAATAACGTTTTCATTCATTTCAGGAAAAGAAGAAAGCAAATTGTCTTGTAAGTCTTTTAAAGTAGCAAAAGAACTATCGCAAGTAGCTCCAGCAGGACAAGAAACATTTCCCACCAAGAAAACATTTTTGCCTTCAACAGAAAAATTCTCGCTTTCAATAACAGTTCCAACAAACAAAGGATAATTGTTTTTAGCAGCAAAAACTGAAGCAGTTAAAGCTAACTCATAATTGTTTTCAACTAAAACCACAGTATCAATTTCACTCCAGTAATCAATTAAACGAGAAGGAAAAACAATTTGAATTTGGTCTTCATTACTTAAACCAGCACCAAAAGGAAGGTTAGCTTTTAACACTGAAATCAAATTACAATAAATTGCCTCTCTTCCTTGAGGCATGGTTTCAGGATTACAATCCAAAACACCGTTTTCTGTATCTGGATCGTAAAGAATTGTAACTCTCTCAAGCTCAAACTTTTGAAGAAAATTAATTATAGCGTCAACATCAAAAGCACCATCTTCTTCATGAAAAATAAACAAGGGGCCGGCAAGAGAACCATTATTCTTGAAAACAACAGGATTAAGCATTAAAACTTCCTGCCAGTACTTATCAGAAACAAGAAAAGCCTCTCTGACACTATCATCACAAAAAAGACTTTCATCTTTAAAGTTAGCACTAACAAGAGAAGACAAGAACAACAAGAAAACCAAAAACAAAAAAAACTTTTTCATTAAAAATATTAAAACAAACCAAGTATAAAAAGTTACTTATCAAAAAAAATTAATGTAGTTTCTTCTTTCTCCAATAAAAGTAAGTTAAACCAAGACCAGCAGATAAGAAAACAACTAACAAAACAATTGCCTCAATAACAGGAAACGAATCAATTAATCCAACAGGTTGTTTTGGTTTATTAATTGAATTCAAAAAGTTTTCATCTAAAAAGTTTTTGTCTTCCTCACTAACACCATCATCAGATTCAATAAAACAATCAATAAAACAATTACTTAAATCTTCACCTTTATCACAAACCAAATCCCCACAAAAAGCAGTTAAATCATCAGGCTCAACTGGTTTACTTGGCTCTAAAACACAGTCTTCGGGACAAACTTCAAAAGACTCACTTTCATCACAAACATTATTACCACAATTGTCAGAGTCCTTTGGATTAGAACCACCGCCAGAACCACCGCCAGAACCACCGCCAGAACCACCGCCAGAACCACCGCCAGAACCACCACCAGAACCACCACCAGAACCACCGCCAGAACCACCACCAGAACCGTTATCAGGAGGAGTTCCATTGCCTTCATCAGGTTCTTTTATTGGACAGTCAACAAGACAGTTCTCTGAATCTTCTCCCAACTCACACTCTCCATTACCACATTCTGACTGCAAACAAGGCCCAGTATAATTAATTTCAATTCCTGCAAGAAAAGCATAACACTCATTCTGATAAGTTACGTCATCAACACCACAAACTTCACTGATAATATCAGAACAATTATCAACAGTGGGTTCAAGAGAAGAAAACTCTAAAACTTTACCATTAAAACCTTCAACTAGAATGCTTTCATCAACATCAATTGAAGCAAGTTTTTTTAAGAACAAAGTTTTCTCTGGCTGAACATCATACAAGTAATAAGTTGAATCATTCAAACCATAATCAATTAAATTAAACCAATAATCAATTAAAAGATTTTCATTATTATAGTTAGCTAAAAACAAACCAAGACTTCCATCACTTGCCTTAAACACACCAGACAAAACTCCAGGCAAAGAATAATTAATTGTTTTTTTTTCAACAAACTGGTTTCCTGAATCCCATTGCTTAACTTTAACAAAAACAACCGGCGAGTCAACATTTATTGCTCTTAAAAATTCACCTTGTCTTGAAAACTTTTTGGCAGTTAACGATAATTCCGAGAGATTACGCAAGAAAACCATAGCATTCCTTTCATCTACTGGCTTATCAAAAAACAAGTTAGTTGTCTGATTTCGAAAAGCTTGCATTGAAGGAATTCTTCCTTCAACAAAACTTAAAGCATGCAAGTAAGTATAATAAACAGAACTAGAGTTATCATTTAATTGATCCCACAGTGTTACCTGCCCAGCCAAAGGAGTAAAATCATGGTAAACACTAATAAATAAAGGAATATAACGAGAATTATCAGGCAATCTAGAACGCTGTTGAACACTATCAACAGGAAAAACATCCTTAATTAAATGAATCATGAAAGGGTTAGTTTGCTCTGTTAGAATTTCATCCAATAAAAAGAAATCACTTTCACTTGACTTACCAAAAGAACTAACAGAATTCAGCAAGCCATGCATTCCTGCCTTCCACCAGTTACCACCACCAGGAGCATGACTTCTAGAAACATCATAATCTAACTCAATTCCCCCACTCCTGCCAGACATCAACATTCCACCCAAACTTAAACCAGAAACCCTATTCTTAGCAGAATTAATGCTTCTTTCCTGCCACCAAGAATCAGTAATATCAGGATAATAAGTTACACTTTCACCATCCATTCTAGACAAAATCTCTCCACTTGGCAGTTTTGAAGCAGCATTATCAACTTGCTCTTGAGTCCAAGAACCCTTAACTAACTCCGCTTCATTAATAGACCAGTGACCAAAATCAACGTTATCCATTGTCTTCAAACCCAACTCGCTTGAAACCCTAGAAAACAAGTCCTGCACTCCAGGCTTAAAAAAACTTACTGGATTTTCTATTACTACACTACCATGCCCTAAAGTCAAAGCACCCATACCCAAAAACAAAACAGGAACACCAGAACCAGAATTAAAAAAATCATTAACCGACTTAACAGTATCAAAGTCAACATCAGTAATTGGATTATTATTAAGCATATAAAGCAGTCCTAAACCCATATCTTTCACATAAGACAAGTCATTTCTGCTTTCAATATTGCCTTGACTGCTCCACTCTTGTTGTAAAGCCCACTCACGATAAATCTTGCTGGCAGTAAACCAGTCACCTTTAAAGTTTTTTGTAACAATCTTAAAAGGCAACCTATAAGATTGAGTTTCAAGAGAGTTTTCAGTAAAATTATCAAAATACAATCTAAAAGTGCTTGAATCATCCAAATTATAACTTAAGTCTTTAACAAAACCTTTACCATCCTCTGCTGCCAAATAAAAACCGCCAGAAGAATCATAATAAGAAAAAAACTGCATTGACATAAAATTATAATAACGATTAAATCTTGTTCCCTCCAAAAAATCATTTGAAGCATAATTAACTGGATCATTAACCAAATAACCGCCAATAAAAGGCACAGTTAAAAAATCATCAGCAGAACTAAAACCAATCTTTTTAAACTTAAAAAAAGGAAACCGCACTTTGAAAACAGAATAATACTCCAGCTCGTCATCAGCTTTATCTAAAACAACATCAATATCCCATTCAGTTCTCTCATTAACAAGCTTAACATTAACAACAACATCAGCATAACCTCCATTACCTCCAAACTGATTTGAAGGCAAACTAACATTAAACCACTTCAAGTTAACTTCAGTTAAAGAAACTTGTTCTAATTCAACATCCTCAATCAATGAAAAAGGAATATTATCTGGATTAGAAAAATTCTCATTAAACAAGCCATCAGACAACCGCCTAACTTGTAAATCCCATAAAGGGCTTTCACTTAAATCAAAAGCAACACGATTAGTTTTGTCAAAGACTTCAGTTAAACGCAAGTTTTTGCCAGTTCTTTCAAAAGAAATTTTTGTAAAAGAATTCTCAATCAAAGTTATTTGATTTACTTCTCTTAAAGGACTAATTCCTTGGTTAGGAACAGAGTTTTCTGCTGCCAGAACACCAGAAAAACCAAAAGAAAGTAAGAAAAATAAAAAGAAAAAAACAGTGAAACGCATTCTATTTAACCTCAAACAATAAATCTTTAGAAAAAACACAAAAACTGTTATCAGACAAATCAAACAAAAAAACCTCTAAAACAGCCCTAGTTTCAGGAAAAGTTAAAGAATTAACATTACTGGAAAAACTTAATTCAAGAGATTCATTAGAAGAAATAATTGTGCTTTCACTAAAAGAAGGAGAAAAAACAACCGAGTTAAAACTATCCCAAAAACTTTTCTTGCTTTGATTTGAAAAAGAATTCAAATTAGTCTTAGAATTTAAAGTATAACCAATTAACTTAAAAGAATTACTTGAATTGTTTTGAATTAAAACAATGTTTTGGTCAGCTTGCTGGCTTGAATTCAAAGAAACATTAAAAGCATTAAAATCAAGTTTACTTGAACAAGAAGGTTTTGGTTGAGAAGGCGGCGTTTCAGGAAAACCTACATCAACATAAAAAGGTACGTTAAAAGTTTTCCTACAATTGTTAACCAAAATAGTTCCAGTTAAACCAAACTGACTGCCAGACAAAGATTTAACTTTTCCTTCCAAAAAAATGTCAACTTTTTCGCCATGATTAACAGTTAAACCAGAATCAAAAGAAGGATTGAAAGTAAAAGACTCCAAAATGTTTTTTGGACCAAAAGAATCAAACACTTCAAAATCAAAGCTTTGAACAGTTAAAGGCAAACCAGAAGAATTATTAAAAGAAGTCAAGAAAACATAAAAAGTCCTATCAGAGTAAACAACAACACTCTTAAAATCAGAGAAAAAAACCTCAGGCAAACAAGCAGGTTCTTCCAAAACACCTTCACCCGAAGGCATTGCAGTAACACAAACATTAGACTTACACTCAAAATTTTTGCCAAACCTGGAAGTGCAATCAAGGTTACTAGAACAAGAAAAAACAGGCTCCGAAGGAGCACTTAATTCCTGAAAAACACTAAAAAAAGCAATAAACAAAATTAAACAAACTATAATAAGCAAAACTAAGAAGTTTTTTTTGAAAAAATTAATTAATTTAAAGTTGTTTGATTTCATTTAAAACTAATATAATTTAACTAATATTTAAAGGAAACACAAAAAAAAGGATTAATAAAGAAAAATTTAAAGAAAACTTAAGAAATTGGGGTGAAAAAGAGAAAAGCTTAACAGCCTTTCTCCTTTTTCAGGTATTCAGCAAAGATTCTGTGAGTGTAACCGAAATCACGAGCAGCAAAACCAGACAAATCAGGCATTGCAGACCTGTGTTCTTTAATAAAGTCCAACCAATTCATTTTCATACACCTCCATTACAAAAAAACCCATTTTCCAGTCATAATAAACCCAAACTAATTAATTAAACTTCAGTTTCAGGAAAACAAACCAATAACTTAACAAAAGTTTGAGAGTTGAATAAAACGACTGTTAGACAAAAACACTGTTTTAAACATAACAAAAAACTGAAAAGTTTGGAAAGTTAACTTTGCTTCATGAAGTAAAGGTTAAATAATAGTTTTAACTATTCATAGTTTGGGGCTAATTAATGGCAAAACGAGTTAAATTCTATTTAAGCACAAGGCTTCAAGAAGCCAAGAAACCAGTTAAAACATTATTAAGAAAACCAACAAGAGACAATTGGCGGAACTTGAGAACAGCAATAGCAAAAAAGTACCCTTACTTTGACAAACTGCCTGAAGAAATGAGAAATATACTTAACAATTATGCTAAAGAATTAAAGGAACTTGATACACTACAAAAAACAAACCCTAATAACGCAAGAATTAAAGAATAAAAACAAAGATAAGCAGACAAAAAGACCATCTTACTGGATTACTAACAAAAGCAGAACACAAAAATAACAAGGAAGTGAAAAGATTTATTAAATTCATTGGAAGGTACCCTTACATTATTGAAGAAAAAGGCAAAATAATTCGTTACAGCAGAGAAAAATGATTGCCTGCTTTGCGGAGAAAGGGTTAAATAAAGAAAAAACATATTTTGTTATGCCTTTAAGAAAAAAAATGACTTTTAAAGAAAAGTTTGCTCAAGCAAGAGAAACATTAAAGAAAGCAAAAATGATAATCAAAAGAAAAGGAATAGTGTTTGCTGAAACTGAAAAACTGCCAGATAGAGTAAAAAATATAATGGATAACATAGCAAGATTGCAAGAAGGAATAAAAGAAAATATTGGATTAGGGAAATGGCATAAGGCAAAAGCACAGCTGCCAATAATAACAGTAGCTGGAGGAACTTATTATGTGTTCAGAGAAACGTTCTGGACTCTTTGGATGCCTTTTATGGCATGGGAATATTTTGGTGTTGGGCCAAAAGTAAAAAAAATTGATTCAATAATTAGCAGAAAGCTTGAAAACCAGTTTAGAATGCTTAAAGCTAACGAAAAAGAATTATTAACACTATTAAATAACACTGAAAGAGAAAATTCTGCAGTTAAAGCATTATTTAATTTTTCAAGAGAACCTTGCTTAATAATATTAAAAGAAGGCCCAGAGAAAAGAGATAATTTAGGCAGACCATTACCAAACCCAATAGTTGAAAAACTCCCATTAGACTCAAAGTTACTGGAAAAACTAATATTGTTAAGAAAAATTAAAGGCATTAAGCTCAAAGAAAAACAAGCTACATAACATGAATTGTTTTTTAGTGTTGAAAAAAGGTTGCTCCGCGAAGAGAAACCCACATAAATTTAACTTATCTTACTTATTTAAGGTGATTTAATGGTTAACATGACTTTAGCTATCCCAGAACACATATACAAGGCAATGAAAGAACACAATGAAATAAAGTGGACGGAAATAGCAAGACAGGCAATCACAAGAAAGATAAGTGAACTTAAAAGAAATAAAAGGGACCATGATCCAGAGTTAAGAGAGTATGCTTTAAGACACGCTTTAGAAGACTGGAGTCCAGCAGACGAACTATTCAAGTATTAAATTTTCTCAACTAAAATTGCGATTGTAACCGCAATAACATTAAGAAGTAACTATTTCATCTATTTCTCTTTTCATTCTAACGTTCAATGAAACATGCAAGCCATAACCAGTAGGTTTCTTGATAATAAAACCACCCCTACAAAGTTTTTCCAATTCTTTCTTTACATCCTTTCTAACTTCATTCGGAAAGCCTTTAGAAATATTATCAAAAGCAATGTGCTTGCCACCCCACCAACGATGAACAACCATTTTGACTAAAATCTTTTTTCTTAAATCAAAGGAAGAAAATTTCATATATTGAAATATTAAGCGAAAAATATTTAAACTTTGCCGAAGAGAAAGTAATATGATGAAAATGGAAGACAAAACAATTTTTGTTGAATTTTTCGGAGACACCCCAGCCATCAGAATAATAGACTTTCTATTATTATACGATATATTTGACTACTCAAAAAAAGACATCTGCAAGAACGCAGACGTTTCATGGAACACACTAGAAAAACTTTGGGACAACATAGAAAAAAATGAAATAGTAAAAAACACTAGAAAAATAGGAAAATCAAAAATGTACAAGTTAAACACCGAAAACCCCGCAGTAAAACAATTAATCGAACTAAATAAAAAACTAATAAAACTTTCAATAATACAAGTTCAAGAAGAACCAGAAAAAGAGAAAATCAAAGTTACCACACACAAAAAAAGAAAAACTACATAACAATTAATTTGAGTGATTAATTATTGCCTGCTCCGCGAAGAGAAACTATCTCTTATAAATGTCGTCATGGTGAGCTAGTTTAGTGAAAAAAACTAATCCTTTCTTAGAATCAACTTTAAATAATAAAACAAAGGACTTGCTTACATGAACTCGCTTGTAGTCTGAAAGATCCTGCTTTAAGTTTTTATAATGATCCATTAACTCTATATCGCAAGAACAAATCTGTTTAATTTTCTTGTTAACTGCAATAACAAGCATTTTGTTTTTCTTTGCAAGCTTTGATAAAACTCTTTCAAGCTTTTCAGAAAGAACTGGTTGAAAAGTCATTGTTACAACCCACAAAGCTTGTCTAATTCCTTAAAAGTCATTGATTTTAAGCCTTTTTTCTCCATTTCTTCAACATCGCGAATGACTTCCAAAACAACTTCATCTTTAACTTCACGGTCAACAAAGTCTTCACCATACAAATCCAAAACTTTAGCCAAAGCTTCAGATTTATCCTTTAACCCAAACTTTTCCTTAACCACACCTAAAACACGATTTCCATAATCAGAAATTTTAAGGTTTAAAGTAACATATTTAGAAATCATAACACCAAACACCTCGAAGTAACTTCATATAACTTTGTATAACTTAAAAGTATTTAAAGGTTTCGTTCTTCGCGAAGTAACTAATAAATAGCCTAAAAGCACCAATAATATAGCATGAAAAGAAATAAGTTAAGTGAAGAAGACAAGAAAGCCTTAATGAAAGCAATACTTAAGAAGGAAAAAGACCCTTGGAGAGCTTACACTTATTACAGAATGGCAACAGACGAAGACTGGGCAGACGCAGATGAATTAATCAAATATTGAATCCAATAATTATACTACTTGTAACACACATAACTGAATTATTTGGGCTTTAATTATTACCTGCTCCGCGAAGAGGTTAATAATTGAATTTTCTGTTGTATTCCTTGTGAGAAAACCATTCAAGAATTATTGACATGACTTCAACTTTGGCACCTTTCACAGTGTAAACTAACCGCCAAGCACCAGGCAAATCATACTTCCAAAGGTTGTTGATATCAAATTTCTTAATGTACTCTTTAGGCCATTGTTTTCTAGGAATTCTAATACCACAAAAAGGATCTTTCTTTAAATCATCCATCGCACGATTAATAAAATCATATAATTGCTTGTCTTCAAACTTTCCTGATTTAAGCTTGTCAAAAGCCTTTTTAATAGAAGAATCAGCAAAAGCAACAATTTTCACTCGGTTGTCATTTTTCATCTAACCACCA
>JBDRCV010000039.1:0-13722 GCA_043821385.1 archaeon
GTTAGCCTTATTTCTGGAGGAATTGATTCAGCTGTTTCAACTGGTTTAGCTTTAAAGCAAGGAAAAGAAGTTGTTTGCGTGCATTTTGACAAACAACCATTTGCTGACGAGAAAGAGAAAGAAAAAGTAATTGAAATCGTAAAGCATTTAGGGAAAAAGTTTGAACAAAAAGTAAAATTATACATAATCAATTATGGTTTAATTCAGAAAGAAGTTGCAGGCAAGACAGAGAGAAAGTTTTTCTGTGTTTTATGCAGGCGAAACATGCTAAAATTAGCTGAAAAAATTGCTTTGAAAGAGAAGGCTGACGCTTTAATGACTGGAGAATCTTTAGGACAAGTAGCAAGCCAGACTTTAAGTAACTTGAAAGCAGAGTCAAGTGCTTTTAGTTTGCCTTTAATTCAGCCTTTGTTGGGAATGGACAAATTAGAGATTGAAAGACTGGCAAGAGAGTTTGGAACCTTAGAGTTTTCTATTAAACCAGTCATGTGTTGTTCTTTAACTCCAGACAAACCAGCAACTCAAGCCAGAGTTGAAAAAATTGAATTAGAAGAAAAAAAAGTTGATTTAAAAGAATTATTTGAAAAAGTATTAAAAGAAAAAGAGGTAATTGAATGTTAAAAGATTTTGTTGGCAAACCATGCAATAACCGCACGGCTTTCGAGTTCTTGCCAAAAAAGAAAATGCAGTTAGATTTTGATGAATTAGCTTTAAAGTTTGACAAAAGCACTGAAATTGAAGTTGAAACACCATTCTTGATGATGTTAAAAGTTGGAGAAAACAAAGTCAGCTTGTTTAGAAGTGGAAAAATACTAGTCAAAGGAATTAAAAGCGAGAGCGTTGCAAGAAGCATTGCAAGCAAAATAGTTAAATACTTTTGATAGTATTTTTACCTGAAGAAAAAACAAACAATAAAACTAAATTCTGTAGTTTACAGAATTACTGCAAGACAGGGATTAAAGTAAAAATGTTGTTTAAGAAAGTAATAATAGAAATAAACAAAAAGTTTAATAAAAAACAAAACAATGGTGTTAAATAACAAAAATGACAACGATTTATTATTATGATTAAAACAATTATTTTTGATTTAGCAGAAGTATATCTCAAAGGTACTGCTGGCTTAAAAGATTATTTTAAAGATAAACTGCTTTTTAAAGCAAGTGATTTAAAAGGAAAAGTTAAGGACATAGAATTCAACTTATTTATGGAAGGAAAGATAACAGAAGACGAATTCTGGAAAAAAATTATTCAAAGAAATAACTTAAACATAACGATTGAAGAATTAAAGAAAGTAGTCAGAGAAGAGTTTGATGAAATTGAAGGAACAAGAGAAATCATTGAAAAACTTAAAAGTAAGGGTTTCAAACTAGGCTTGCTTTCCGATCATTCAAGAGAATGGGTGGATTACTGTAACAAAAAATTTGATTACCACAAGTTATTTCATTCCACACTATATTCTTTTGAAGCTGAATGTCTTAAGACAGATAAAAGAATTTTTGAACTAATTCTTGAAAAATTAGGTGAAAAACCAGAAGATTGCTTGTTTATTGATGATAAAAAAGAAAACATTGACATTGCAAAATCAATCGGGTTAAAAACAATCCAATTCAAGGACGCTGAACAACTAAAAAAAGAACTGGCTTCACAGTCAATTTTAATCAACTAAAAACCAATAATTCAATTAAAAGTATTTCCTTTCAATAGATTAATGGTTTAAATGAACAAAAAAACAATCATAACGTTAATTTTGATTTTGTTAATCGCTTTCATGTTAAGGTTTACGACTGTAATGGTTTTTGAACAACCAGTTAGTTTTGACTCCCCATACCATTTAATTCAAGCTCAAGGAATCATTGAAACAGGCAAAGTTACAAGCACTGGATTGCCTTACCCGCCACTCTACCACGTGCTTTTAAGTACAGTGTTTTTCTTAACTGGATTAGAATTAAAGTTTATTGGAAGTGTAATGCTTCCACTAATCTCTGTTTTAACAGTTTTAAGTGTTTTTGTTTTTGTTAAAAGAATTAAAAATGAAAAAAATGCCTTGATTGCCGCATTATTGACTGCTTTAAGTGGAGCACTAATAATTGCAGCCTATGACAGCCCAGAAAACATTATCTTATTCTTATTACCTTTAATCATTTTGTTTAGTGACAAAATTTCATTCAAATTATTAATTGGTTTTACTTTACTATGGAATTATTTGGCTTTTGGAATAAGTTTTGTTACCTTCATTTTCTTTAAGTTAAAACAACGCAAAACACTTTATTTGACAATAATAATTGTCTTAATAGCTGCAGGATTACTGTTTTACAACAATAATTTGGTTTCACTGGAAAACTTTAACACCAGTAGTAGTGCAGAGTTTGTTTCAAATGCAATCTCTAAAATCATGCCTGCTTTTCTAATAGTCATGATAGTTCTAACCATACCAATAATCATTTTAAGCAAGAAATACTTAGTTAAAGAAACAAAATACTGGTATTACTTATTGATTATTTCTTTTTTGCTTTCGTTGAGTTTTTTTATTACTCCCTTGCTTCGCGGTTGGGAGTTCTTAAAGTTTGTTTCTATTTCAAGCGTTTTATTGATTGGGTGCATGACTTTAAACAAGAACGTTAAACGCTTTATAGTGTTTTTTGCTACCTTATATCTTCTCTCTGGCTTAATAGCAGGATTTCAAGGAATGTACGCAAAGACAACTGGGTATGACTTGCAAGTAATTGATTATTTACAGCCAAGATTAAAAGATGGAAGAATTCTAGCAGAACCAAGTTACAGCGACAGCATGGTTTTTAACTCTGACTTTAATAAAAACCAATTTATAACCCACTTGTATTTAGAAAACAATTCAAACAATTACTCAATTACTGGTTTAAAGTTTTTACCATCACTTGGTTTGGAAAACAAACAAGAAGAGTTAGAGTTTCTTAAGAATTCAAACACAAAGTTTTTGGTTTTAAACTTTGAAGACATCAAAACAAGAGAGCCTTCAGGATTTGAAAATAAAGAGCATTTTAATAAAACTTATTCCCTAAAATATTATCAGCCCTGCTTGTTTGAAGGCGGAGCAATAGGATTACACTGTGGCATAAATGAAACCAAAGTATTAGAGTTTAATGAAAGGCGAAAAAAATGATTGTAAGAAAAAATGAGGCAAAAGAATTCAAGAATAGTAATAACTGTGTTGCATATGAGTACTTGTTAAATGATGAAGACATTAACGTTGCACTCATCAAAATTAATGGAAGATACCCAGAAAAAGGATTTGTTTTAAACGAAATTTCGAAAGAAATTTGTTTTATTACTAAGGGAGGCGGAAAAGTAGTTGTTGAAGGCAAAGAAATTGAATTAAACGAAGGCGATGCAATTCTAATTTTACCAAACAAGAAATACTTTTTTGAAGGCAACCTTGAAATAGTTGTTTCTTGTACGCCAACATGGAAAATAGAACAACACAAATTAGTTGAGGAGTGAGAGAAATGGAATTAAAGTTAGAGGTTTTGAAGTTAGAGAACCCTGAAAGCTTTGAAATAATTGTAGGACAAGGAAACTTTACAGTTAAAACAATTGAAGACTTAAAAGAGTGCTTGAATGCAAGCACTCCAGGAATAGAGTTTGGGGTTGCAATGAACGAAGCAAAACCACAACTTACTAGAGTTACTGGAAACAATGAGAAGTTGAAAGAGTTAGCTGGAAAAGCATGCTTGGCTATCGGAGCAGGACACGTTTTTGTAATCTACATGCAAAAAGCATTTCCATTACACGTATCACAAGCTATTAAATTACTGCCAACAATTGCAGGCATTTACCTTGCTTCCAGCAATCCAATTGAAATAATTTTAACTGAAACAAGTTTAGGGAAAAGCATTCTAGGAATAGTTGACGGCAAAAAAGCAACAAAAATTGAAGATGGCAATGAAAGAAAAGAAAGAATTGAGCTAGTGAAAAAGTTAGGGTTTTTTGACCAGTAAACCAAAAAACCACGCATACCCACTACAAGAGAAAAAGGTAGTGTAGTGGGTAGGTTTATATATTGGTTTATCAAATTGTATTATATGGTTTACATTTACAAAAAAACTGTTGGAGAAAAGAATTATTATTACTTACGTGCCTCAAAAAGAGGGAAAGGCAAGGTAGTTTCTAAAGACATCGCTTACTTAGGCAATAGTGTGAGGGAAGCACGCAAAGCATTAAACAACTTACAAAAACACAAGAAAGACATTGAAAAAGCTCACAGGAAAATAAACTTGTTTTTGGATGCAAACCATTTTCTTGAACAAGTCAAAACAAGGAAACTGAAAAAAGATGAGTTTCTAGATGAAGCATTGTTTGAAGTTGAAGCCTGCAAAATGCATTATAACAATGTTTTCAAAAAACAAGATGAGTTAACAAAAAAAGAAATGCTAAAAAATTTTGTGATAGATTTCGCTTTTAACACTACTTCAATTGAAGGAAACACTATAAGCTTGAAAGAAGCAAGAAACTTGCTTGAAGAAGGACTAACACCTAAAGGAAAAACCTTGAGAGAAATTTATGACTTGCAGAACACGGAAAAAGTTTTTAACTCGCTTAACCTTAAAAAAGAACTCTCTTACAAACTAATAACAGGCATTCACTCTGAATTAATGCAAAACATTGATTCAAGAACTGGTTACCGGACAAGAGACGTTATTGTCACTCGTTCAAGATTCAAATCAAGTCCATTTTATTTAGTTAAAATAGACATGGAATTACTTTTAAAATGGGTTAAGAAAAACACGAAAAAATTACATCCATTTGTTCTAGCCACAGTTTTTCACCATAAGTTTGAAAAAATCCACCCATTCATGGATGGCAATGGCAGAACAGGCAGAATACTATTAAACTTCATTCTAATGAAAAACAATTACCCGCCACTCATAACACAAAAAAAATACAGGCAAGAATACCTAGACTCAATGAATAAAGCAGACAAGTCACTTCCATTAGAAGCAAGAAAAGAACACTACAACGAATTAATAAAATTTACTGCAGAAGAATTAAAAGAAGGTTACTGGAATAACTTTCTGTGAAAACAGGTTTTAATCAAAAGGAGGCAGATTAATGAGCATAACTGACAAGGAATTAATTGACAAAGCAAGAAAACAAGCAAAATACCAAAAACTTAAGTTTGATGTTAAAATAGGTGACGTTGGCTGTGCTTTGATAACAGACAAAAACAACGTTTACCAAGGCACAAGCATTGACGCTCGTTGTGGGGTAGGGTTTTGCGCGGAAAGCAGTGCTATTGCGGCAATGGTTACTAAAGGAGAATTCAAAATCAAAAAAATTGTTGCAGTTGCATGCGATGGCACAATTGTTCCGCCTTGCGGCCGCTGCCGAGAAATCATTTACGAAATGGATGAAAGTAATTGGAACGCACAAGTAATTATTGGAGAAAACAAGATTGTAAAATTAAAAGAATTACTTCCAAACCCCTGGCAAAAACTGTACTTGAATAAAGACTAAAAACTTGCAGCAAACAATAAATTTAAGTAGTTGACTAATCAACTATATAGTTGGAAAATCAACAGTTGGTTAAGCTGAATGAAATTACCCACTACAAAAGGAAATTCCAATTGTAAAAGAGTAAAATTGCGGCTATAGTGTAGTGGTATCATTTGGGCTTCCCAAGCCTACAACTCGGGTTCGAATCCCGGTAGCCGCATAGATGCACAATAAGAATTAAGGTCTGTGGGAGCAAATAGGGTTTTATAGACTAAAATAAGGGAAGAACGGGCACCATTATCTTTTTTCTAAAACAACTTTGAGATTTTGGAAAATACCAACATTAAAAGGATTCTCTAACTCACCAGTTTCCACCCATTCAAAATATTCCATTTTGGTTTGATTATCACCTAATTTCTTGTAAGTATATTTTACATATAAATTTCTATTTAAATCAGAAAGAGTGAATGTTCTGTTTGGTTGATAATCTACAACTTTGTAAAAATTCCAATCAAGATTTTTACCCCGATTTTTGTACCTAGTCCCGATTTTTGGAGGAAATTCATCTGAAACTTCCTCTTGAATTGAAGGAATCCACAAATGAGTGTTCTTAGGGTCTGTTGTAAAATCAAAAACTACAGCAATTGGTTTATTTATAATAACTGTAATCTTATTTGACTTCATAATTAAAATAACAAACAAAACATTATAAATATAGCTGTAACTAGCGGATTCGAATGCTGGTTAGAACATCTTACACAGCATTAAAGATTTTTAACCAATTTTTCTTTTAATTCCAAAATCGCTTCTTTTTCTGCTTTCCCAATAGTTTTTAGAATAAGTTCAGGGTGAATTGTTGCAATGACGTTTGTTCTAACAAAACTTTCCCTGCCAAAACTTCCTTCAATTAACTTATCATTAATTTGAAAATTTTCAGAATGAGATTTAGAAGTTATAGGACATACAAAAGGATGAAACTTCCTGTTAAAAGAATTATTTGAAACAACTATTGCTGGCCTAATCTTATAATCTTGTGGATCAGTAAACTGAAACCGAACAAGAATTACTTCACCTTGCTCTAATAACCCATCACAAAAAGCTTTCCCAATACCCATCATCTTCACCCTTCCAAACTTCTTCAAGGGCTTTCTGAGATAACAAATAATCTTTATCCTCTTTAACCATTTTTTCCCTGAATAACTCTCTTACAAGCTCGCTTCTGCTCTTATACAAGCCACATTTTACCTTCTTTTCAGCCCATTTAAACATTTGGACAGTAACATCTGCACTCAAAGTAGTCATAATAAATATAGCAGGCTATATATCTAAAAGTTTATCTTTTATAGAATTGTCACTGAAAGCAACAGTTTTTTGCCAACCATTTGAAAGCGAGTTTTTTGGTCAAGCTTTTGAAAGTGACAGCGATTCAAAAGGTTGGAGTGCTCGAAAAGAATTAGGGTTCAAATATGTGGTTTATGTGATAACACAGAAAGGTTTAAAAATGTGTTATCACACATAGTAATGGGTGATTGTATGGCGAATATGACTCTTGCTATTCCAAGCATTATACATAAAAGAATGAATAGTCATTCAGAGATAAGATGGAGTGCGGTTGCAAGACAAGCTTTTGAAAAGAAACTAAACGAACTTGAAGTTTTAGATAAATTGCTTTCAAAAAGCAAGCTGACAGAAGAAGACTCTGAAAAAATTGGACAAGAAATAAAGTCTCAAATAAGGAAACGCTTTGAAAAAAGGTTTACTTCATGAAACTTATTGTAGACACAAATAGAATAATTGCCGCATTAATTAAGGACTCTTACTGCAGGAGAATAATTTTGTCTGAAAAAATTGAACTATTTACTTTAGGGTTTGGTGTTTCAGAAGTAAAAAAATACACTAATTATATTTTGAAAAAAACAAAATTACAAGAGACAGAGTTTAACGAACTCATGAACACTCTTTTAGCTAAAATGACAGTATTTGAAGAAACAGACATAAGCAAAAAAAACTATTTTAAAGCAAAAGAAATAATGGAAAAAATAGACGAAAATGATGTTCCTTTTATTGCTCTAGCTTTAGAAATTGAAAACGACGGCATTTGGTCAGATGACAAACACTTTACAGAACAAAAAAAAGTGAAAGTTTGGC
Organism: archaeon; assembly: GCA_043821385.1. Classification (GTDB taxonomy): domain Archaea; phylum Iainarchaeota; class Iainarchaeia; order Iainarchaeales; family JBDRCV01; genus JBDRCV01. Next base: position 7,618 of record JBDRCV010000039.1, read on the forward strand.
CAACAAAAACACTAGTTAAAAAGTTTTAGAATTTATATAGAAATAACAGAATGACAATAACATAATAAGAAATAATATTCGTTGAAAAAGACTTAAAAAAAGACAGATAAAGGATTTATTTGGGAAAATGCCAAACTGAGACATTTTCATTTTATTCCTTGTTAAGCGTCCCAAACAAAACAAAGTAGAGTGAGAGCGCAGCGGGGTCGGAGCGAAGTGGAGAAGTTCAAAAAGTTTTTGTCATTTTTCTAATAAAGCGCCGCATTACATTTCTATCTTCTTAAAGAATACTTGGTTCTCTTTATAAGGTTCTACTTTCAATACAAAATTAAATTTATTCAATGACAAACATAAGTCAAAATCCCTCTCTGGAGCCCAATCTATTGTAGGGTCAAAAAATAGGTGTGCACTCCAATATCCTCGCAAGTGATTGATTATTTTAGAGAAATCATTTGTCTTGTTTTCAAGAGCATTTTTGATATATTCCGCACAAAGTTTATCTTCATCTGCAATGTGGGTGCCGGCTGATCCCATCGCAACTAAAGAAACGTTTTCTGGATTTTGTTTTTTTATGTAATTAATTATTGCTTGTACGTTGACAAAACTGCCAGTAATAATCTCATCAGCATTAGTTGCATTTGCTATGCCTTGCGTTCCAGAAGATGTTGTTTGAATTAGTGTTTTGTCCGCGAAGTCAACATTTTCAATTTGAGTCGGCGAATTCCCATAATCAAAACCAACTGGTTTTTTCCCATCTCTTTCACCAATTAATAAAAAGTCTGAATTTTCTTTTTTTACTCTGTGAGCAATATCAATATCTCCTACAGGAATTATTCTTTCCGCCCCATTACCAAAAGCATAACACACAACAGAAAATGCTCTGAAAACATCAATTATTACAGTTAAACCACGTGCTTGTTTTGCTCCCTCAATTAAATGTAAGATTTTAACTTCCATAATACATTATAACCAAATTCTCTTTAAATAATTTTCGTCAGGCAGCGCTTAAATAAAAGACTTTTTGAATTATGCATAACAACTATTAAACAAGATAAATATTCACTTAATAGTTTCAAACTTAAGAGCTTTCAGAGACAACAAATAATCTTTATCTTCTTTTTGAACAATAACACCCGCACGCAATACAGTCATAGAAATATATGGCTAGCCATCTGCCTAAAAGGTTATCTTTGACATTCACATAATTAATTTGTAAGTTATTTCTTGCCTTCAATCTGCCATGGTTCAACCCTAATTTTTTCCGTTGAAACTTCATGATTTGAAAGTAATTGCTTAGTTTCTGAAACCATTTTTGGAGTTCCACAAACAAACCACTCAAAGTCTTTAGGCATAGCAAGGTGTTTAAAGATTAATTCTTTTGAAAGATAACCTTTCTCAAAACCAGGTTTTTCTTCTCTAGTTAAAAGAAAAACAACTTTAAAGTTAGAGTTAGTTTTAGAGAAATCAAGTAATTCTTTCTTGAAAGCAATGTCTTTTTCAGTTCTATTAGAGTAAAAAAGAACTATTTTATTTTCAAGATTCTTAACTTTAATGAAACGAATAATACTCATTAAAGGCGTTATCCCGGAACCACCAGCAACCAACGCAAGATTGTTTTTGTTGTTTTCAACAAAACTTAACGCTTCGCCTTTAGGTTCAGAAATAAAAAACTTGTCACCAAGCTTTAACTGAAAAAGTTTTCCAGTGAAAAAACCAATGTTTTTAACTGTAAGTTCAAGGTAACTAGAAGTCGGACTAGAAGTAAAAGTAAAAGGCTTTGAAACATTATCAAGAAAAACCAAACAAAATTGTCCTGAAACGTAATTATAGTTTTCTGGTTTAGTTAAACGCAAGGACTTAGTTTCAGGCGTGACAAACAATGTTTCCAAAACTTTAACTTCAAACAATCTTAACACCTAAAGGAATTTTCATTGACTCTGGAAGCTTTTTTACTTTATACAATAACATTTTATTATTGTCAACTGGCAAGGTTTTAACAAAATCAATGTCTTCTTTATACTTTGAATTCAAGCCATCCTTTTTAATAATTTCATTACAAGCAACATTAAACTCAAAGTTTTCAATAACTACTTTGTCTGAATTAAAAAACCAACTTGAAGGAAACTTAACGTTAACAAAACGTAAGTTACAAGAAAATTCTTCAATTTCTTTCTTTAGCAAACATAAATCAATGCTCGCAGTACCCTGCATGAATTTTTTTAAATCATTAACATTTTCAAAAAAAGTATAACCAAGATTTTCCAATAAAATTTTAATTTCTTCAAAATCTTTTTCTAAACAACAAATGTCAATGTCACCGTGTTCTCTGACAATTTTTCCTCGCTTGCCTTCAATTGCAAAACCACCAAAAACAAAGTAAGGCAAGTTTTGTTGTTTTAGAATTGAAACGAATTCTTTTAAATCATTAAAACTAGTTTTAATCATTTCATCACTTCAAAATCTTTCCTGTTTCCATGAACCACAAATACAAGTCTAATTCCCCTAGCGTTAGAGAGGTTTTTTCTGCTATTTCCTGCAAGACTTTCTCTGTGTTAAGATAAGTTCGCCTGCCAATTGTTTTTGGTTTAACCATTAAACCATGTTTTTCTAATAAGTCAGCTATATGAAAGTCAATTATTGCAAAGTCTAAAAAGCCAACGTTTCTAAGAAAATGACTTGCTTCCTTTAAACCTAATCCTTTAACGTTTTTAACCAAGTAATCGCGGAGCAAAGGATTTTCAAAAGACTTTAATTTTTTTAACTCTTGCTTGAAGTTTCTTGCCATAACAATAAAGTTAGCGCGAGTGTTAGGGTAACGGTGGCCTAAAAACTTTAATTTTTCTGCAAGTTTTTCTTCTGACAAATTAAGAAAACCGTTATTGATTTTTTCTTGAATAATTATAGCGCGTTCAGCATTAAAGTTAGCGGTTAAAAGACAAAAAGATAACTCTTTAAATAACTCGTTAATGTTCTTTTTTTGAAAACCTGAAAACTCTTCCAGTCTTAAACCAACTAGATTCTTGACTTCAGAGTTTTTCAAGCTTTCAATTTCTTTAATTAAAGAATTCATTTCAATAAGTCTCGCATTTTAACTCAAAGTATTTTGCTTCATGGTCACAGGAAGGACACTTGATTGGAGGGGTTTTTCCTGAATGCTGGAAACCACATTCTCTGCAAACCCAAACTTTTTCCTCTGACTTCTTGTACATTGTTCCAGCTTCAACTTCTTTCAATAATTTTTGATACCTTTCCTCATGGTGTTTTTCTGCTACAGCAATAGCCCTAAGCCTCACAGCAACTTCCGGAAAACCCTCTTTTTCTGCAGTGTCAGCAAAACTAGGATACATTTCACTGTTTTCATAGTGTTCTCCTTCAATTGCGGATTTAAGGTTTTCTGCTGTACTGCTTAAAATTGTTGGAACTCCTGCTTCAACTTTAATTTCCGGCACGTTTTCTCCTTTTTCTTTTAACTGGTTAATTAACTTGAAAACCCAGTTTGCATGCTGTCTTTCTTGTTCAGCAGTTTCAAGAAAAATGTCTGCCAGCTGAATAAAGCCTTCTTTTAATGCGACTTTTGCGTAAAAAGTGTACCTGTTTCTTGCCTGGCTTTCACCAACAAAGGCTTTTCCAAGGTTTTGCATTGTTTCACTCATTTTAATGTTCACCTCTTATTTTTTGAGTAAATTGATTTTAGAGTAAGGGCCAATAAAACTAATGAACGGGAAATCAATTGTAATCGTTAAATCCTTAAAGTAAAGGTTTAATGACTGGTCAAAGATTTCAGGCCGGAGTTTTATTAACTTCAACAAGTTTGGTAACTTTGCTGTTGGAAAAGAAACGTTCTTTCCCTTTGATTTTAAGTTGTAAACGCTTAAAACCTTTTCTAAAGCATTATTATCAGAGAATTCAATTAAAACATCTTTTAGCTTACAGTCATTTGAAACAAACAAAACTCTTTTTATAGACAAGTCATTAAACTCTAACTTGAAAAAATCATTAAAATCAAATTCTTTTAATTTAATTAATTGTTCACTGAAAACATTCTTTAAATAACTTAAGTGTTTTAACCTTTGATCTATTTCAATTGAAACTATTTCCAAGTCAGAAACAAAAAAGTCAGCGCAAGCCTTTGCATTCTTTAACAAATCAGGTTCTTCTTTTGACCTTTCAAACAAAACGTGAAGCAATTCAATCATGGAATCAATTCCAGTATGACTTGGTTTGGTTGAAAGAGAACGATTCAAGTTTAAAAGCAAACGATTTTTTAACTCTGAATTAATTTTAAACTTTCCTTTTTCCGTTAAAAAAAAGTAATCTTCCTCTCGCTTAATGAAACCTAAAGCTAAAAGGTTCTTTACATCTCTAGACAAAGCTGCTTTCGCAGAGTCAAGCGAAGAATACTCACTTGAAATCTTGCTTACAAGAGAATTATAATTAATTCCCTCATTCTGCTTTATAATTAACAAAACTGAATCACGAGTAGCCATAAAAACAATAAAAGAAAGTTAAGTTAAAAAACAGAACTTAACCAGTTAAAAAACAGAACTTAGACTTCTTTTCTGTTTCTTAAGTAATCAGTTAAAGTATCTTTTCCTCTTTTTTTTCCAAAACCACTCTTTGGCTGTCTTCTATAAAAATAATAACCTGCACCGCCACCAGCAATAATTAAAGCTAAAGCCCCGCCAGTCAAAACAATAGGAAAAGGTTCTGCTGGAGGGTTAACTGGAGGGTTAACAGGAGTTTTTCCTGGCACAACAGTTCCAGGAATTAAAGGACAATCCCCTGGACAATTCTGAATCGTTTCACCTAAACCCTGCTCACATTCACCATCGCCGCAAACTGGCTGTCTAACACAATCTTCAAAACAATTACTTTCAGTTTCATCAAACTCACACTTTCCATTACCACACACTGATGGAGGCAAACAATCTATCGGACAAGACTCTGAATCCTCTCCAACCTCACACTCCTTATTACCACAAACTGGTTTAGGAGCACAATCTAAAGGACAATTGGTTTCATCTTCTCCAGTCTCACACTTGCCATCACCACACTCTGGCTTTGGAGGTTCTTGCTTACAAGCCCCCTGAGAAACAACTTCAACTCCAGCAACAAAAGCCAAACACTCATTATTGTAAGTTTTGCCGTCAGAACCGCAAACTTCTTGAACCGTGTCAGAACAATTAATGTTAGTTGGAGCAAGAGAAGAAAACTCTAAAATTTTACCATTAAAACCACTAACATTAATGCTTTCATCAACATTACTTGAATTTAATTGTTTTAAGAAAAGAGTCTTGTTTGACTGAACATCATAAACAAAATAAGTTGAATCATTTAACCCATAATCACTTAAATTAAAATTATAAGACACTAGAGACTCGCTTCCAGAATAATTAGCTAAAAGTAATCCAAGACTTCCATCACTTGCCTTAAAAGTTCCACTTAAAACTCTTGGAAAAGAATAACTTTTTGTTTGAGATTCAACAAATTGTTTAGCTGGAAGCCATTCTTCAATCGAAAAAGAAGTTGCGGGACTGTTAACTTGAACTGGTTTGACAAATTCCCCTAGTTTTTGGAATTTTTTTCCAGCCAAAGACAAAATTGCAAGATTTCTTAAAAACTTCATTGAACTTAATTCAGTGGAAGGAGAATCCAAAAACATTTGCTTTGTTTCATTCTTAAAAACTTGCATTGCCATAACTCTTCCTTCAACAAAATTTGTTCCCTGCAAATAATTATAATAAACTTCATTGTTAGCGTTATCGTAAAGTTTTTGCCACTGAAAAACAAAACCACTTACAGGCGAATAATCATGGTAAACACTAATAAATAAAGGAACATAAACAGAGTTTTCAGGAAGATTGCTTCTTTGCTGTAACGTGTCAATAGGATAATAATCTTTTAACAAGTGAACCATGAAAGGATTATTTTGCTCTGTTAAAATTTCATCCAACAAAAAAAAGTCACTTTCACTTGACTTACCAAAAGAACTAACAGAATTCAGCAAGCCATGCATTCCAGCCTTCCACCAGTTACCTCCACCAGGAGTATGACTTCTAGAAACATCATAATCTAACTCAATTCCCCCACTCCTGCCAGACATCA
>JBDRCV010000040.1:0-11125 GCA_043821385.1 archaeon
CAAAACTGATTAAATGCTTTTTTGTTTAGAATATAATTTAATGGTTTTATAAAAAACCAAGGGGGAATTAAATGAAAAAGAAAATTGTATTATTAACCGCAACTGTATTATTGGCTGCAATTTTATTAACACAAACTAGCTTGGCAGTTACTGCTAATAATGAAGAAACTAATACTGCTTATGAAGCTTTCAAGCTTCCGAAAGGAGTTGCTTGTGAAGTAATCTGTAATGGTGTTTGTCCTGTGCCGCCAGAAGGCTGGGTTTTAAGTGAAGGTATAGGAGAATCTGGGGCATTCTATGATTCATCTAGTTCAAAAGCGGCAGCTGGAAGATGTGCTCACGAAACAGGGTCACCTATTGAAGAAGGCGAAGAAAGAATGTGCTGTTATTTCCAACAGTAATTTGTTAAAAAATTAAAAATAGAAGATGGACTGCAATTTTGTTTGCAGTCTTATTTTTTCTTTAGTTTTTGCATAGTTTCTTTAGTTGTTTTTAAAGAATATTGTTTCCTTTTCACTGGTTTTTTATTTTATGTTGAATTGTTGTCAATTAAAGTTACATTTAATGCAGTGAATTCTGGGATTGTTATGACATTTCCGAGAACTGCTGTGTATTTGTATAACCCTTTTACTTGTCCGTATATTTCAATTATGTCATCTTCTAACAATCTGCTTCCTTTGTAGTTTGATAAATAGATTGTATCTTCCCATAAATAGCTGTTTTTGGTTATGTTGACTCTGAAATCTGTTGTAGAATCATTATTTTCTCTGAATTGAATTATTTTTCCTTGATTAAAATGAATTATTTTTCCAACATAGTTTTCGTTGTTTCGGAATAATTCGTCATAGGTTACTTCAATTGCTTGTTCTTTTAATTCTTCTAAAGTTAATTGGGGTTTTTCTATGCTACTATCTGATGACGAGCTCCCGAATAAACTTACTACTATTAATAATCCTATAAAAAGGATTACTAAAATTAGAATTCCTGTCCCAATTACTTTTCCTATTTTTTTTTGCTTTTCCCATTTTCTCCCTCCAACTTTTTGTTATTTTACTTCAACATTTTTTGTTTTTGAATCTATTACTTCTGTTTTTCCGTTTTCTCTTAAATCAACTTTTACTTCGTATTCTCCAGAAGTGTCAATTATTGTGAATGTTATAAGTGAAATTGTTTTTTCTTCTCCTGTTTTAATTGAATCATAGTTTGTTCCTGTTGCATTAGGGTTAGTTGAAACTTCATTACCATTTTTGAGTATTGTTACATCAAATGCAGGCATAAAACTTACTTTGCCTGTATTGTTTACTGTTACGTCAACCATGCTAAAGCTTCCTGTTCCTCCATAGTTTGGTATTGTTGTCCAATCATATTTGATTGTTCCAATTGTTAGTTCTGCTGTTGGATTTGGTTCTTTATCAAACTTTGTACTAAAAACAGTTTTTTTGCTAACTAAATTGAATACTGCTGTTGAACCAGAAAACAATTCATATTTAAAGAAAAGTTTTAAGTTTGTTGAGTTTTCATCTATTAAAAAAGCTACAGCTCCTCTTCTTTTTTGTCCTGGAACTATTTCTCCAGAACCCAAGTCTTTTTCTAAGGCTGTTGATGCCATAAAATCTGGTTGGTAAGTATAACCTTCACTGTCACCAATTTCTGCTTGAAATATTGAAGCCATTGAAAAAGATTTGTCTTGAGTAAGATTTTCAACACTCATGTCAACAACAACAAACTTTTTTCCTGCAGGAGCAGTGGCTTTCACAAACAAGTTGTCTACTTCATCAATATTTTTAACATATTTAACATCATGCACTGTTACTGCAAGCTTACCATCAGTTGCTGTTTCCCCCATATTAAAAGAAATATTGTCTAAAATGTTTCCTTGAGCTTCAGAAGGCAATTCTTTTTCTGTGTTAGTAATGTTTGTTGGTGCGTCATAAGTTTTTTCTGTGGTACAACCACTCAAAAGAATGGTTAAAAGTAGCAAAGAAATAATGCTTAAAATAATAGTTTTTTTTATTGTTATTCTAGGATTCATCTGTTAATTATTTTATAACAACATATTTATATTATTGACTATTAAAAAACAAACTTCAATAAACAAACAATATGTCCGGCAGAATACTCAGTGATTCTTTTATTTATTTTAATCAATTACTTCCATAAAACTCTTTTAATAATTCCTTCCCTGCGCCTACAGTTAACACTGGCTTATATCAGTTTAACTGGAACATAAGTTACAGAAATTATGGAAGATTTCTATTTTGGTAAATTCTGACTATTCAACTCTTAAAAACAACCAATGGCACCACCATTTCTTCTTTGCTTACTCCGCTGTGTCTGCCTTTTTTGAACTTTTTTTTGGTTCCAGTTATGCTGTCTTTTAAAACGTAGTTGTCTTTCATTATCAAAGTGTAGTCGCCGACTCTGTCAAATAGTTTTGGGTTTGGTTTGAATAATCCAAAGAATCCTTTAACAATTAAATCCCTGCTTTTAAACAAAAAACAATACTTTTTCATTCTAGTTCTAACATATTCTTCAAACTGTTTTGCTTTACCAGCACGAACAAAACAATAAATTACTCTTGAATCACCACACAACGGCAAAGTCAAACAATCACTCAATTCCGAATGGTCTTTTAACTTAATTAATTCTTCTTTAGAAGAATCAATAAACCCGTGGTCAGCAGTAACAATTATTGTCGTGTTAGAATTCTTTAAACGTTTAACTAACTTTTCTATTTCAACACTTAATTCTTTGAAGTGTTGTTCTGCTTGCTTGTTGTTAACTCCTTTCTTGTGCGCAATAGAATCAAATTCATGCCAGTAAGCATAAATAAATTTTCTTTTATTATGAGATTTCACTGTCTTAATTATTTGATTAGAAAACCCTTTAAGAGACGAAAACCCAAGCAATTTTGATTTACCAGCCATTGCTTTACTAAAATCACTTTTTGCAACAAGCTTGTGTTGAATCAAGTAAGAACTAGCTTTTAATCCTTCAGAAAAACCCTTGCATTCAAAAATGTCTTTGACTTTGATTCCAATTGAAGTGAAAGGCTTGCCTCCAACTCTAGCATTAAACCCAAAAGTTTTTGCTACAACCCCCAACTCTTTCAAGTAACCGTGCCAGCCAGTTATTGCATGCTGTTGTGGAGCCAAACCAGTTAAAAAAGTTGGAATCGCTGTTGCAGTTGTTGGAGGAAACACTGATGTCATGTTGCCCTTAAGTCCTTTTTCAAAAATAGTGCCTTTTAAGTTTTTTAATAAGTAATTGTAACCCAAACCATCCAAAACAATCAAAACAATGTTTTTGCTTTGCTTTAATTCTCTTGAAGGAAGAATCTTTAATTCTTTATAAGAGTGTTTGCCATCAAAAGCTTTCTTAATAGAACTCATTAAGTTAACAATACTTCCATCAAAATAATTTGGTAAAAACATACTATTAGTTATAAATGAAAAGAATAAAACTTTTTGCATTCTATTCTTCTTAACTTACTTTCAATCCAAAGTAACTTTAAAAGTAAATCCTTTTATCTTTTTCGCTTTCTATTATGTTATTGTGAGCGTGTTTTTGTGAGTGATGATTTTTTGTCTTTGGTTTCGGAGGCAAGGGCTTTGAATTCAAGTGTTTTTTCTTTGATTAGACTGCAGTTGTTAGCTAACTTGAATGCTGTTAGTCCTGAAAGCGTTACTTTTCGAGAGTTTAAAGCAGGGTTACAGGTAACTGATGGAGCATTGTATGCTAACCTTAAAGCTTTAATTGAAATGGGTTACGTTAAATCAAAAGAAGTTGTTTTGGAAGGAAAAAAACTTGAATCTTACTGGATTACAAGTGAAGGAAAAAATGAATGGATTAAAGTAAAGGAATGGTTGAAAAAGTTTTTGGAAAGTGATGAAAAATGAGTTTAAGTAAAGTTATTGCAGTCTTAAAAGAACTTGGGTTTAAGCCAAAAATTGAAAGCTTTGAAGACAGGTTAAAACTACAAAAACTAGTTTTCTTACTGCAATTAAAAGGAATTAAAACTGGTTTTAATTATAGTTTGTATGTTCGCGGGCCTTACTCTCCAGAATTAACAGAGGAATTGTTTAAAGAAAGAAACAAGTTAAAAGAACTTAAAACAAGAGAAAAGCTTTCAATTAAAGAACAAGAAAAAATTAAAGAATTCAAAGAATTATTCAAAAAATTAAAGCCAAGCTTGCTTGAAATAGCTGCAACTTACGCTTATTTTGCCTTCAAGTTAAATCAAGACCCAATAACTGCAACAAAAAACTTGAAAAACCTTAAACCCTTTTACTCTGAACCCTTAATAGCTGTGGGTGCTTCGAAAGCAAAAGAATTGTTGTTCAAGCCAACGGAAAAAGAACTATCTGAAATGCTGGCAGAGTTTAAGCCATGGCAGGAAGCATCACTTGAAGCAATACGGAACTGATTTACATGAAGAAAGCTGAAATTTGGATAGTTGAGTTAGCTGAAGGAGTTGGTCACGAACAGAAAGGTGAACGCCCAGCAATCATACTTAGCAAAGCTAACAAACTAGTAACAGTTATCCCTTTGACAAGCAACCTTGAAAGAGCGAAATTTTCTTTTACTGAAGTAATTGAACGAACCCCAAAAAATAAGTTGTATAAAGACAGTATTGCATTAGTGTACCAAGTTACCGCACAAGATGAAAGTCGTTTTAAAAGAAAAATTGGTGCTATTTCAAAAGAAAAACAAGACATTCTTGACAAGCTTATTCTTGAAATGTTTAACATTCAAGTGAAATAAAATAATTCTTTAAATGTTTTGTTTTCTAAACCCACACCATTCACAGCCTTTCTTTCCTTCTGGTTCTATTTTTAACTGTAAAACTTTTATTGCTTGTTTAAACAATTTCTCGCCGTCTACAGCGCTTGTTTCAATTCTTTTCAAAACAGTGTCAAAAATTATTTCTCCAGTAACAGTAACTTTGTTTGGATAGTAAAACAATAAGTAAGTGAAGTCTTCTGTCTTATAACCGTTTTTTCTTAACAAATAATTGTATAAGTCCATTTGCGCTTGATAGTATGAATGCGTGTCATCTTTTAACGGATAACCTCTAGTCTTGTAATCCAAAACAATTAGTTTATCATTTTTAACTAGAATGTTGTCTATTGCTCCGCGAAGCATTACCCCTGAAATCTTGTCAACAAACTGTAAGCCTTTAAAATTGTTTCTCCAAACATTTAGTTTTTCTTTGTCTTCAAACAACTTACAGCCTTCAACACAACCATTTTCCTTTAATTCTGGCGGCAATTGCTTTCTTTCCATAAACCTGTCAAAGTGTTCTTTTAAAATCTTGTCCATGCCTGAAGGCAAGGAAGGAAAAATTCCATTAGGTCTTCTAACTCCTTTAACTAACTGTAACCAAAAACACTTCGGGCAATCAAGCATTAAGTTAATGGTTGAAGGTGAAATCTTGTAATTCATTTTGTTTTACCTCTCATTTTGTGAGAATATTAAAGAAAAAACCCTTTTTAAAGGCTTGGAGAGTGCACTGCCGGTAATCAAAAACAAGTCAAAGAGTTAATTATGGTTTTTCAGCAAACCTTTATAAATACTTGCTGAAATATAATAATTAATTAGGTTTTGTTATGAATGGTTTGATTCTCAAAGAGTTGTTTAGTAAGGGCTGGATTGATAGTGGAGTGATAAAAAGGTTAGGCATTGCTAGTTATACTTATCAGAAAACTTTAAAGGATTTGTATTGGTTTGGGGTTATTGTCAGAGAAAACAGTAAAACAAGTGTTTTGTTAACTGATAACCCGGTTTCAGTTGCCTTTAAAAAATTGTTTTTTGAAGGATTTAAAGTTGAATTACTTTCAAAAGAAAATGTTAGCTGGTTATTGAGTTTGATTGAACCAGTAACTACTGCTGAACTTGCTGAATTAACTGGTTTTTCTATTGCTCAATCAAATCATAAAATTAATCAGTTCTCGCAATTTTTAACAAAAAAAGACGGCAAGTATTTTCTTGCTTCTTCTTACAAGTACTTGTATGATTTCTTGCTTTTATTAAGAAAAAAAAATGCTGGCACTTACCTTTGGAATAGAAACGGGGAAAAACTTCAAAAAATCCCGCTTGATTTTCCTGTTGATGGAGTTTTAACTGGGTTCTCTAGGTTCAGCGAGTTTGGTTTTTCAGTTAACCCTTCACATAATTATGTTTTTAAACCATGGAAAGAGTTAAGCTTGGAAGAAATTCTTGCTCACGCTATAAAGTTTTCTGCTAACGCTAACGACTTAACTCTTTGCACGCTTTTTTATTTAAAAAATAGGGCTAAATTTAATGTAAGTGAGTTAGAAAAAAACTGTGAAAAACTTGGTGTTATTAAATTATGGTTTGATTTGGTTGCTTATATTTATGGTTTGCCAGTAAAAAACCCTGAATTGTTTTTGTCAAAACAAGAATTTTATCAAAAGGCAAGAATGTATGAAATAAAGCTGGCTTCAATGTATGGTTTGGAAACCATTCAAAAAATTTTTAAAGAAGCAAGTCAAAAAGTAAGCAAGAAAATCAAGGTTTACTTTATTGGGGGCAACGCGTTAATCGAGCATAAAACCAAAAATTCAACTAAGGACATTGATTTAGTGGTAGTTTTAGAAGAACAAGCAAAAATACTGATTAATGCTTTTAAAAAATTAGGGTTTTCTGAAGTTGCAGAAAGAGAATTCCAGTACGGGTTATTAGAAGCTTCTGCAATGCTTCAAAGACAAAACTCGCCGAGAATAGACTTATTTGTGAGAAAAATTTGTGGAGTTTTAGAATTCAGTAAAAACATGCAGAAAAGAAGCAAAAAAATAGTTGACGATAACATTCAAGTATTTCTGGCTTCATTAGAAGACATTTTTTTGCTGAAAAGTATTTCTTCAAGAGACTCTGACTTAATTGATTGTGAAACAATCATGCAGACAAATGTTTTAAACTGGAAAACAATTTATAGTGAAATAATCTTGCAGGAAAAAAATCTTAAAGGCTTGAAAGAACTGTTAATACTTGACCACTTAGAAGCACTTGAAACAAGAATGAACATAAGAATACCTATAACAAAAAAGTTAACTAATCATTGCATGGAAAAAAGTATTCTTTTTCTGGCAAAAAAACCAGTGAGTGTTCAAGAAATAAGGAAAGAAATTAATTTTTCTGAAACAACTATCAGGAACAAAATAGTGCAGTTGCTTAAAAAAAACAAGGTAAAAAAGATAAGTGAACACCCGCTTAAAATTAAGCTAACAAACTAAAATTCTTGGTTAACCAAACTTAAAGTTTTTTAACTATTTTAACTAACTGTAACCAAAAACACTTTTCACAATCTAACATTAATTTAATGGTTGAAGGTGAAACTTTGTAATTCATTCTAACACACCTCTAAAATTATGTGGAAAACTTAATTGAATAACTTGCTTTCCTCTATTTTGTCAAACATTTTGTCAATGTTTTTTTGTTCAAATAATGGTTTTAGTGAATGTAATTTGCGTGTTATTTGACTTTTCTCTTTTTCTTGCATGTCACGTTTTACAAAAACTAGTGAGCCCAGCAATTCCATGTCTTCTTCGCTTTTGATTTCTTCTTGAAAAAGTTGTTTTAGTTTTTTAATTATTTTTTCTTCTTTTTCACTAAACCTACTTTTTTTTTGTATTAAATTATTTTCAAAGAATTCAAAACTTTCACTTGCAAGTCTAGTACAATAAGGGCCTTTAATATACCAGCCGTAGTTATAATTGAAATTGAATCCCATTACTTGAACCAAGTAAACTATTTTTTGAAGCAAGAGCCTGTGAACATATTTCTTCATATTTAATTCTTTGCCAGTCACTCTTTCAAACAAATTATATACTTTATTTGTTCTTTCACCATCCATTTCAATCACCAATAATATTCTTTTCATTATTCTTATATGTTTGCCTCTATTTCTGGACAAATTATTAGTATTTTACTTAATAATTCTTTCAGTTCATTGTTCTGTTCTTTGTTTCTGTTTTCTTCTTTAATTCTTATAATGTTGTTTGCTTGCTCGCAGAGGTTATGCAGTTCATATAAGTTTGTCATTAATATGTCATTATTTTTATTTGAAGGACATTCTTTTATGTAGTTGTCAACTGATAATAAAATAAATCTTTTTTCTAGTCTTTGAATGGTTTGTAATTCGTTAACACAACTGGAAATATTTTTTAACCCAAATTGTAATGCTCTATTCAAACTTTTTTGCCTTCTTTCTTCTTGCATTGAAAGAAGCTTTCCAGAACCTTGTAACGCCCAAACCATTTCAGTTAACTCATCTTCTCTTTCAATCTGAAAACCATTAAATTTAGGACAATTATCTTTTGGGTTAAAAGTTATTTTTGTTATAATAGATTGGTTTCTGTCAATCCTATTGTTAGATAGGGAATCATCATTTCTAATTATTTTTTCAAAGAATTCTTTTGCTTTTTCTTTGCTTTCAACAGAACACAAAACAACAACTTTACCATTATTCTTTTCATTCCTTACAATACCATTAACATTCATTCTGCAAGCAATTCCTCTAATGGTTTCTCTTAAAGTTACACCCTGAATGTCTTCAGAGTCTTTTCCAGCAAACTCAAGCTTCCAACACATACAAAACACTTTTTTTTTAACAATCTTTTATTTCAATTTCTTTCTTTTCATGCTTTCAGGTTCTTTCAAAAAATTTTCATTAGTGATAACTTTTTCTCCTGCTTCTATTTCAAGTTTTTCTCTTGCCTCGCCAGCAATTCTGCCGCCAGTTTTAGCAGCATTCTTGTTTTCAAAAAACCCTTGAGCGTTTTTACCTCTGGCAATTTTTGTAGTTGAGGCTTCACCAAGCATGGTAAAAATTAATTCCAAATCATTCATATGATCCCTTAAATTCTGTCTTTTTAACTGCTTGAATTCCTTGAACTCGTTAACTGTTTTTCCAAACGTTGCCTTACTTATCTCGTTAGTCAAAATCGCAAACTCTTTTCCTTCTTGAACTCTTCTTTTCCGCCATTCGCTTGTTAATTCTTGTCTTACTGCTATCCCGCGAACTCTTTTTTCAATCCATTCATCAGAGTAACCTTTAGCTTTAAACAATTCCTTCATTCTCTTCTGCGCTAACTCCGGGTTCTCTATTTCTTGTACTCTCTCAAAACCTACTTTTGCAAGCCATAACTTGAATGGTTCAGCTTTAGGTGAAGGAATTGACTGGATTAACCTAAACAATATTCTTGTGTTGGCGCAGTCAGTTTCATAATGTTTTCCGTCAGCTGACTGTAATTTCAGTTGGTTACATTTTGTAACCATCTCACTGCCTTCTTTTGTTAAACGGTGTTTTAGTACTTTCCAGTAATTTCTTGCATCAGCACTTTCAGTTAAAGCTTCAACTACATCAACAACAGAAAAAAACCATTCATTTTCATGCCAAGTTCTCCTGATTTTTTTGTCTTGAAAAACAACTAGAGCTTTCACTTCATTCATGTTTTCTCACCAACTTCTTCTTTTTCTCTAAGTGCAAGTAATTTTCGTTTGAAATTATTGTTTTTCCTGTTTTTTGTTCTATTTCTTTTCGAGTGTTTTTTGCAATGTTTCCGCCTTCTCTGGCTGTTTGCTTTAGTTTTGGAAAACCTTTTGCGTCTCTAGCAATCGTGATATCTGTAGTAGCTTTTTCTCCAATCATGTTCAAAATTAATTCCCAGTCAGTCATATGGTCTCTTAAGTTCTGGTTTGGTCTTGTTAACTTTTTAAATTGCTTGTATTCACTAATTGTCTTATTAAAAGTTGCTTTTGAAATCTCGTTTGTTAGTATAGCAAAGTCTTTCTGTTCTAGCACGCCCCTATTAGTCCATTCGCCTGTTAATTCTTGTCTTATTGCTATTCCCCTTAACCTTTTGTCAATCCATTCTTTTGGATAGCCTTTGAGTTCATAATATTGTTTTACTCTATCTTGAGCTAGTTCAGGGTTCTCTATTTCTTCTATTCTTTCTTTTCCTAATTGTGCTAGCCATTGTTTGAAGGGTTCAGCTTTCTTTGAAGGAATTGATTGAATGATTCTAAATAGATTTTTTGTGTTAGCACAGTCTGTAAACCTTAGTTTTCTATCTTCTGCAGGCATTTTCAACTGTACGATTCTATCGTACGGTTCAAAACCTTCCAGTGAAAGTTTTGCTTTTAAGTCAGTCCAATACCTTTTTGGAATAGAACTTGCGCCTAAAGCGCTCACTATATCTATTATTGAATAAAACCATTTTTTGTCATGCCAAGTCCTCCTAATTTTCTTGTCTTGAAACACAACTAGAGCCTTTTCTTTCATTCAATCACCTTAAAGTTTTACAATAAGATTCTTGAAAAAACTCCTTTAAAAAGGCTTGGAGAGAGAGTGCACTGCCGGTAATGGTATTCAATCACAACTTGACTGCCGGTAATCAATTATTCTTCTTTTATTTTCTGTTTTGTAAAGGAGTGTACAAATTGTGCCCTTTCTTTTGATTTTTTAAGCAGGGTACAGCTTGTACCTTATTTGACAACTTTAAAAATTTCAATTGTCCCCAAATTGGGGACAACTGGGTTTTCAGTTTCTTAGTCAGCTTTAAAATAACTTTCACCTATTATGTTTACAATTAATAATTCATTTTTTAGGAGGGATTATTTAATGAGAAAAATTTTGATTTTATTGATAGCAAGTTTTATTTTGTTTTCTTCCACTGCTTTTGGAGTTGAAACTAATTATGCTAGACTTCCAGTAAATCCAGTTTCTTTTAATGACACTAATGTTTGGACTGCTGGATGGTTAGATGATTACAATGCTTTAACTAGTGATTTAGATGGCGGCGGAAACAATCTTGTCAATTTTGATTACGGGTTCTTTTATGGAACTGTTAAAGGAAAAAGGTTTGAAAGTACTCTTTCACAAGCAGTTGGAGCATTTGCAGTTGCATTTGGTCAAGAAGCTAGTGCTAGAGGAGACTTTTCAATAGCAACAGGTTATGGGACTGAAGCTTTTGGATATGCATCAACAGCAATGGGTCAATATAATACAGCTTATGGCAGGAATTCTACTGCTTTAGGGTTTGGAACTAATGCTTCAGCAGATAACTCTACTGCAATGGGTAGAAATACTGTTGCTTCAGGT
>JBDRCV010000041.1:0-4937 GCA_043821385.1 archaeon
AGAATTTGAGTTTTTTAATACCTGGATTAAAGCCAGTGGCTGGATTTGCAATAGCTGTGGCAACATGAAGTTTGAAAAGAAGAGTGCAAAAAAGGCCATAAAAGAAATGAAAGAATTAGAAAGAAACTAAAAGTGAGAAAAATGCCAAACCCAAACTTAAAAAAGCTAATTATTGAAGAGTTTTCGGGAGCGAATGCCCAGAGATTATATTTGAAGAAAGCAGAAGAAGGACTTTGGGATTCAGAAAAACACTTTATAAACAAATATTTTACAAAAAAAGAAGCAAGAATTTTAGATGTTGGTTGTGGGACAGGACGAACAACTATCCCCATATACAAAATGGGTTTCAAGATTATTGGAATTGACATTACTCCCATAATGATTGAAAACGCTAAAAAAATCGCAAAAAAGAAAAAACTTAAAATAAATTATGTTATAGGAGACGCAACAAAGTTAAACTTTAAAGATAATGTTTTTGATTATGCTTTATTTTCAAACCAGGATTGGACACAAATTCCAGGCCGAAAAAACAGGTTGAAAGCATTAAAAGAAGTTTACAGAACACTTAAAAACAAAGGAATTTTCGTTTTTACTACCCATCCAAGAGTTTGGTCGAAAGAGTTTTATTTTTTTTGGATAAAACAATGGATTAGATTTTATATACTTAAACCATTAGGATTTAACATAGAAGAACAAGATTACGGTGATAGGTTTTTTGAAAGAGATTCAAAAGACTCACAAAAAACTTACAAAAACAAACAATACATCCATATTCCTTCAGCTAAAGAAGTTGAAAAAGAAGTAATAAAAGCAGGATTTAAGGTTATAGAAACGAACGGAAACCTACAAATATCTAAAAAAGATGTCAGAAAACATCCTCCTGTTTTTTATGTTTGCCAAAAGAAGTGAGAAAATTGAAGTTAAAAGAATTTCAAGGAAAACAATTATTCAAGGAATTTGGAATTAGTGTTCCAAAAAGCTTTCTGGTTGAAAAAAACTTTAATGAAACCCTTGTTAAAGAAAAAGCTTTAAGTCTAGGAAAACAAGTTGTCTTGAAAGCACAAGTTTTAACTGGCGGCAGAGGAAAAGCTGGTGGAGTGAAAGTAATTGAAAGCCAGAAAGTAATTGAAAGCTTGAAAAAAATGCTTGACAGTGAAATTAAAGGATTCAAAATAGAACAAGTTTTAGTTGAAGAAAAAATTAACTTAGAAAAAGAATTCTACTTAAGTTTAACGATTGACAGAGACGAAAAAAACCTTGTTTTTATTGCTTCAAGTAAAGGCGGAGTAAACATTGAAGAAACAGCAGAAAAAGAACCAGAAAAAATAGTTAAACTAAAAGTTGGTAAAAACTTAGAAGAAAATATCTTGGAAGAAATAAGTTCAAAGTTAAAGTTACCAGAAATAAAAGAAATTGCTGAAAGCTTACACAAAATATTTTTTGGTTTAGATGCAAGCTTGCTTGAAATTAACCCACTAGTTTTTGACGGAAAAAAATTAATTGCAGCAGACGCAAAAGTTTTGTTTGACGATAACGCTTTATTCAGGCACCAGGAATTATTGAAGTTTAAAAACGTTGAAGAAGAAACAGAAATTGAAAGAAAAGCAAAAGAGTTTGGTTTAGCTTTCGTGGAATTAACTGGAAATGTTGGAGTAATTGGCTGTGGCGCAGGTTTAGTAATGGCTTCACTTGACGTGTTAAAATATTATGGAGTTAATCCAGCAAACTTTTTGGACGTTGGAGGCGGAGCAAGCAAAGAAAAAACCATTCAAGCATTAGAAACAGTTTTAATGAAAAAAGAATTGAAAGCAGTTTTCGTTAACATTTTTGGCGGAATTACAAGATGTGACGACATTGCTCAAGGAATAGTTGAATTTAAAGAAAAAAACGAGTTAAAAGTTCCGTTAATTGTAAGATTAATTGGAACTAACGACGTTATAGGAAAACAAGTTTTAGAAGAAAACAATGTTGGTTGTTTTGATTCAATGGAAGAATGCGCTAGAAAAGTAAAAGAAATAATTGGTTAGTGAGAGAAAATGAGCATAATGTTAAACGAGAACTCTAAAATAATAGTTTTAGGAATAACTGGAAAACAAGGCAGTTTTCACACTAAAAAAATGTTAGAGTACGGCAGTAAGATAGTTGCAGGCGTTACACCGGGAAAAGAAGGACTGGAAGTTGAAGGAATAAAAGTTTTTAACTCAATTGAAAACGCTTTAAAAGTTGTAAAGGCAGAGTGGGCTATTAGTTTTGTGCCTGCAAGGTTTGCAAAAGACTCTTGTTTAAATGCTTTAAAGAATGGCTTGAACTTAGTGGTAATAACTGAAGGAATTCCAGTACTGGACTCACTTGAAATTGTTGAAAAAGCAAAAGAAAAAAACTTAATTGTAATTGGACCTAATTGCCCTGGAATAATTTCTCCAGAAAAAAGCAAGCTAGGAATAATGCCAGAACACGTTTTCAAACAAGGCAATATTGGGTTAATTTCTAGAAGCGGAACTCTAACTTACGAAATAGTTGACGAGTTAACTAGAAATGGTTTTGGACAAAGCACTTGCATTGGCATTGGCGGCGACCCAGTAACTGGAACTGATTTTATTACTTGTTTAAAAGAATTTGAAAAAGACTCTGACACAAAAGCAGTGATTGTTATTGGAGAAATTGGGGGTGCAGTGGAAGAAAAAACAGCTGAATGGATTAAAGAAAACTTTTCAAAACCAGTTGTGGCTTACATTGCAGGAGTTAATGCACCGGAAGGAAAAACTTTAGGTCATGCTGGAGCAGTAATTTCAGGAAACAAAGGCACAGCAAAATCAAAGATTACAGCGTTTGAGAAAGCCGGAGTAAAAGTAGCAGAACTGCCTTCAAAGACAGTTGAATTATTGAAAGGATTACTTTAACACGAATTTTCTAGTAAAAGTTCCGCCGCCATAAATCATTCTTTTCTTTTTGTACTTTTTTAAAGCTCTTCTTCCAGAAATAGTTCTAATCCCATAACTAACTTCATTTATTTTAGTGTGTTTTACTGCTGACTTAACCAATAAATCTCCTAAACCCTTGCCTTTAATGTAATGAATGTGAGTTGTTGGGTTAACAGGCCAAAAACCAAACCTTTTGTTTCTAACATAAAAAACAATATAACCTTTAATTGAATTAGGAGTTTTTCCTTCCATTTCTCTAAGACTAATTCTAGTGATATTATTGCTTTTTTGTTCTTCAACCCTATAACTTACTCCTTTTTTTACAACAATTTCTTCAACCATAAAATAAGAATAAATGACAAATTTAAATTATTACCGGCAGTGAGATTACGATTGATTACCATTACCGGCAGTGCACTCTCTCTCCAAGCCTTTAAAAACCCAGAAAAACATTTCATACAAAGTATGAACTTAAAAGAAAAACTTGAAGTTTTGGCAACAGCAGCCAAGTACGACACTTGTGCCAGTACGTCCTGTTCAAACATTCCAAACGTTACCCAACAAAACTATGTTGGAAGTTTAACTAAATCAGGCATTTGCCACTCTTACACTCCAGACGGCAGGTGCGTTAGCTTACTGAAAGTCCTGCTGACAAATAACTGTACTAACGACTGCAAGTATTGTTCAAGCAACTGCAGGGTAAAAAAAGTTCGAACCAGCTTCGAGGAACAAGAGTTAGTTGACTTGTTTTTAAAATTTTATCACGAAAACAAGGTTGAAGGCTTGTTCTTGAGTTCAGCTGTAGGAAAAGACGAAGAACAAACCATGGAATTAATGTTAAGCGTTGTTGAAAAGTTAAGGTTAAAGGAAAAGTTTCAAGGTTACATTCACTTGAAAGTTTTGCCTGGAATTCCTCAAAACCAAATTGATTACGCTACAAAACTTGCAACAAGAGTTTCAGTTAACGTTGAAAGCCCTAACAAGTCAAGGTTTTCAGAGTTAAGCACAACCAAAGATTATAATTTAGATATTTTGAAGAGAATGCGTTGGATTAAAGAAAAAGCAAAAAAGAATTCTCTGCCTTCAGGCCACACAACTCAACTAGTTGTTGGAGCGGCAGGCGAAAGCGATAAAGAAATAGTTGAAGGAATAACAAGATTTTATGATGATTTTGCTTTAAAGAGAGCTTACTTTTCAGCTTTCCAGCCAGTACCAGAAACACCATTAGAAAACCTTAACCCAGTGAGCTTTAAACGAGAAAACTTTTTGTACCGTTGTGATTTCTTAATGCGATTGTATGATTTCAAGAAAGACGAACTGGCTTTTAACAATCAAGACAACTTAGACCTTTCCATTGACCCAAAGTTAGCTGCAGCAATTCAAAACAACAACTTGTTTCCGTTAAACTTGAATGAAGCTAAAGAAAACGAGTTATTAAGAGTGCCGGGAATAGGACCAAGAAGTGCGAAAAGAATTCGTTCAATGGTTTGCCATGGCTTTAATTTTAAGAATGAAAAAGAATTAAGAAATATTGGAGTTGTAACCAAGAGAGCAATGCCTTTCATTGAAATTAACAACCAAATTCAGTCAAGTTTAAAAAATTTTGAGGTGATGTAAGTGGATTATTTTGAGAAAAAGTTTTTGTTAATGAGCAACCTAGCTAAAAGAAATTTAAACAAAAACAAGAATAATGTTTTAAGAAAAGCTTTCACACAAGGACAAGAACAAGGCTTTGAAATAATAACAAACAAGGTTTCAAAGGAAGCAACAGAATTCCATAAACTATACAATGAAGTAAGCTGGGAATTAAACAGGTGTAAGAGTTTTTTAAGGTTTAAAGTTCAGGATGACAAGTTGATTGCTAAAACTTTCTTCAACCACCGAATTGAAGACTTACTGGTAAAACACTTTAGCAACAGGTTTCCAGGCAAACAAGTAGTAATTGTTAACGAAAAGTTTGGAGTAGCGTTCACTGGAGAAAATGGAAGACTAAACATTGTAAGCCAGAACGTTTTC
>JBDRCV010000042.1:0-2596 GCA_043821385.1 archaeon
CTACTATTATTGGTTATACAATAAAAAAGAATTAATTGAAGCTTATGATAAAGAGTTAAGTGTTATTCCAATCAAAGACTTAAATTTAACTGGTTTTAACATGCCAGAACACAGAACCAAAAAAATTAATGAGTTTCTAGAAAAACATGAAAAAAGATTAAATGAATTAATTAAATTTATTAAAGTTAACGGTGTAACTTGTTCTAAAGATTTTGATAAAAAAGAAAAAGTAAACGATTACTGGGGTACAAGAACTTGGAGTAATCTCGCATTAGACTTTCTTTGGAAGACAGGAAAACTATCAATTGATTACCGAAAAAACAACAGGAAATACTATGATTTAATGGAAGAAGTTTACAAAGAAAAGTTTCCTGCAAAAAAAGAGTTAACCGTTGAACTTGTTTTAAGAAGGCTTGATAGTATAGGGTTACTGCCCGCTTCAGGCACTGGTTATGGGTGGCTTGGCATAGGAAAAGGAGCAGAAATAAAACCAATTATAAGAAAACTAGTTAAAGAAAAAGTTTTAACTAAAATACAGTTAAACCAGAAAACTTGTTTGGTTGGAAAAACCAGTGACTTAAAAGAATTTGAAAAGCTTAAAACAATAAAAACGGAAAACAAGATGAGTTTTCTTTCACCTTTAGATAATCTTTTATGGGACAGAAAAATGGTGAAAGAAATATTTGGTTTTGAATACAAGTGGGAGGCTTACACACCCATTCACAAAAGAACTTTTGGGCATTACGTTCTGCCAGTACTTTGCGGAACAAAATTCATTGGAAGAATTGAACCAAAACACAACAAAAAAGAAAACGTTCTGGAAATCAAGGGGTTCTGGTTAGAAAAAAACGTTGAATGGAATAATGAATTAGAGAAAGCATTGAAAGATAACTTAAAATGTTTTCAAGAATACTTGCAAGCAAAAACAATTACTTGGAACTGCAAGAAACCATAAAACAACTCTTTTTAATCTTTTTCTACCTTTAATCAAGAAGTGAATTAAATGAAGAGAACTAATTATTGTGGGGAATTGTCAAGCGAGGAAATTGACAAGAAAGTTGTCTTGCAGGGCTGGGTTAACAGTGTTAGAAAGCACGGAAAAATAACTTTTGTTGACTTAAGAGACAGAACTGGTTTTAGTCAAATTGTTGTTAAAGAACCAATTGAAGTCAGAAACGAGTTTGTTTTACAAGTTGAAGGCACAGTAAAGAAAAGATTACAGGTTAATGAAAACACTCCAACAGGAGAAATTGAAGTAATAGCAGAAAAAATTGAAGTTTTAAATGAATCAGAACCAATTCCGTTTGAAATCGTTGACGAAGTTAAAGCAAACGAGGACACCAGGTTAAAGTACAGGTTCTTGGACTTAAGAAGACCAATAATGCAGGAAAAATTAATT
Source organism: archaeon (assembly GCA_043821385.1). Classification (GTDB taxonomy): domain Archaea; phylum Iainarchaeota; class Iainarchaeia; order Iainarchaeales; family JBDRCV01; genus JBDRCV01. Next base: position 1,400 of record JBDRCV010000042.1, read on the forward strand.
GTAAGACACAAGGTTTGCAAGGCAGTAAGAGACTACTTTGATTCAAAGGGTTTTCTTGAAATTGAAACACCGTTCTTAGCAAAATCAACTCCTGAAGGAGCAAGAGATTATCTTGTTCCAAGCAGAAACTTTAAGGGAAGCTTTTTTGCTTTACCTCAAAGCCCTCAATTGTTTAAGCAATTGTTAATGGTTGCAGGTTTTGACAAGTACTTTCAAATAGTTAAATGCTTGCGAGACGAAGACTTAAGAGCTGACCGACAGCCAGAGTTTACTCAAATTGACGCTGAAATGAGTTTTGTTAACGAAGAAGACGTTTTCAAAGAAGTTGAAGGACTAATGAAATATGTTTTCAAGAAAGTTTTTGACGTTGAATTAGTGATTCCATTCAAGAGACTAACTTACAAGAACGCAATAGAAACTTACAAGAGTGACAAACCAGACTTAAGAGTTGACAAGAAAAACCCTGAAGAGTTTGCTTTTCTTTGGGTTACAGATTTTCCATTATTAGAGTACTGTGAGAAAGACAAACGCTGGGTTAGCGCTCACCACCCATTCACAATGCCTAGAGAACAAGACTTAGAATTACTTGAAAAAGAACCAAAAAAAGTTTTATCTAAAGCATACGATTTAGTTTTAAACGGAGCAGAACTATTAAGCGGTTCAATCAGAATTCACGATTCCAAACTACAAAAAAGAGTTTTTAAAGCATTAAACATTACAGAAAAAGAAGCAATAGAAAAGTTTGGTTTTCTTTTAAATGCTTTCAAGTTTGGTGCACCCCCACACGGTGGTTTTGCTTTTGGTTTAGACAGACTGATTTCAGTTATAACTAACAGTGAAAGCATGAGGGACGTGATAGCTTTCCCAAAAAACAAGTATGGCAAAGACTTACTGTTAGATGCACCAGGAAAAGTAAAAGAAGAACAATTAAAAGAACTAGGAATAAAAGTTGAAAAGAAATGGACTAGAATAAAGTGCGTTATCTTTGATTTAGATGACACTATTTTTGAAGGTAAGAAAACATTAAATAAAATTGACAAGAATCCGCCAGCAATAAGAGTTCTAAAAAAATACGGTTATAATGTTGTTAGAAAAGATTTTATGGAAAAACGAAAACAACTTTTAAAAGAATATGAAAACATTAAAAGTCAAGAAAAAAAGAAGAAAGAAATTCTTAGTTTAATGCTTTTAGAAAAA
>JBDRCV010000043.1:0-5240 GCA_043821385.1 archaeon
GCTTCTCGTGATTCTGTTGTTGTTTCTTGGAAGACTGATGAGTTAACTAATGGTAAAGTTTATTATGGAATTGTTAATGTTAATGAAGAGGAGCCGGTTGTTTTTGATACTGATTTTACTGTTAGTGAGCATTCTGTTACGATTAATGGTTTAGAGCCACATAGTACTTATAAGTATAAGGTTGAGTCAGTTGATGTTTCTGGAAATTTGATTCAAAGCCCTGAATTAACTTTTTCTACGTCTCCTGATACGGTTAAGCCTGTTATTTCTGATGTGTTGCCTGTTAGTGGTTCAACTGTTGGTGTTAAGAGTGTTGGTTTTAAGGTGTCTGATGATGTTGGAGTTAGTGTTCAATCAATTGTTTTAACAATAAATGATACTGCTGTTGGACCGTTAGATTGCACTAATGAAAGTGGTTTAGCGCAGTGTTCTGGTACTTTAAGTCAGATTAAGGCTGGCAGTAACTCTTTAATTATTGGTGCAAAGGATTCAAGTGGTAATGCGGCTGTAAGTGTTACCACAAACTTTGTTTTCAACCAACCTCCAAGTCTTGACATTGGAGAAAACTTTAGTGTTCAGGAAGGAGAAAGTTTTTCTTTAACCTTGAAAATGCAGGATTCTGATAATGATGCATTAAGTTTTGAAGTTGACTTTGGTGACGGAACAACAATTGAGAAAGGCAGTGTTTCAAGTACTTCAACTCAAAAAACTAAAACTTTAACTCATTATTATGATAGTAAAAGCGTGTGCAGTGAAAACACTTGCATAATAAAAGTTAAATTAAGTGACGGGAAAGCAGTTGAAGAAAAAAGTGTAAGCGTTAAAATAGAGGAAGGTTTTCTTAAAATGGATGTAGTGAAACCAACTAAAGGCGCTTATTATGATAAAAGTGAAAAAATTGATTTAAGAGTTAAATTACAGGACACTACTGGAAACATTGTAAGCAATGCAGTTATCACGGCAACAACTATTAATGGTGTTGAAACTGTTTTAAAAGAAGAAAACGAGAAAGGTTATTATTCTGGAAGCATGACAACCAGTTATAAAAGCGAGTCAGATTCAACAATTAGTTTTAAAGCTAGCGCGTTATTGGAAAACATTTCAAGAGAAACAACACAGCAAATTACAATTAATTTATCTCCTTTAACTTTAATTAAAGAATTCATTGTTTTGCCTGAACAAGAAACTTATTTTATTGGAGACAAACTAGAAAAAGTAAAATTAAAGTTATTGTTTTCAGAAAACAATCCATTAATTCCTGGAAAAGATTTTGACGTTAATGGTTTAAAGTTAGTGTTAAAAAACAGTGAAAGTGAAAAAGTAATTGAATTAAATGTTGTTGGAAGTGAGTTGGTTGGAGACTTAAACTATGTTTTAAGCGAGAAGGACGTTGAAAAGGAATTAAGTTTAAAGATTTTAAATGACTTTGAAGACTTTTACGGTAACAAAATTACAAGCAGTGAATTCAAGTTTTCAATTATGGCTGAATCAAGCGAGCTTAAAATAACTTTGATTAAACCAGAAAACGGTTTTACTGCTGGTTTTGGACAAGAAGTAATGACAAGCATTAAATTAGAAGGAGAAAGCCTTTCAAATGAAAGCGTTACAATAAACAATGAATCCTGTAAGAAAAACGAAAACGTTTTTGAATGCCTTGTTTTAATACCCTTACAAGCAGAAACAAAAAACGAAAACTTTAATTTAAACGTTAAAGCAACAGCAGAAAAAAACGGGAAAAAAATTAACAGTGCTAAAACATTTTATTTTCAGTTAAAGCCAGCAAGTTTTAGTTTTGTTTACCCTAAAGACGGGCAAACAATTCTTGAAAGCTTGAATGAAATAAGAGTTAACGTAACTTACCCTGACGGCAGCATTGTAAAAGAAAACGAGTTAAATGCAGTAATTAACGGTCAGAACGTTAAACTTTCAAAAAGCGTTGACAAAAGTTATTTTACTGGAAGTTTTCCTTTAATTCAAGGACAACAATCACTTGAATTAATGATTCCAGAAATAAGTACTGCAAAACAAACCATTACAGCTAACTTACTACCACAAGAACTAAACATAACACTAGTAATAGGAATAATGGTTGTTTTAGTGTTAATCGTGATAATTTATGTTAAAAGTTTGCAGAAGAAAGAAAACATTGCGCAATTAGAACAACAAAGAGACGAGTTAAAGGCTTTAATGAAAAAATTAAAGTTTGAGTTGTTTAAACGGCATATTAGTGAACAAGAATACAAGCAAAGGTTAATGGAAGCACAGTCAAAACTAGATGTAATTGAAGCAAAGATTGGAACAAGAAAAGAAAAAATGAAAGAAAAAAAAGAGAAAGTAAAAGAAAAAGACAAAAAACAAAGAGAACAATTTTTTGGTCCAGAAAAAAAAATAGAACCAAAACAAGATGAAAGAAAAAAATCAAGTTTAACTGAAGAAGACGTAATTGAAAGATTAAGTGCTTTACTTGAACCATACGTTGAAAAATACAGTGAAGCAGAAATCAGGACAGCAATCATGCAAGAAGGATACCCTTTAAAAATAGCTCAAAAAGTAGCAGAAAAACTAGCAAAAAAGAAAAAGAAACCAGTAAAAGAAACTCAAACCAAGAGTGCTTTGTTTATTGGAAAAGCAGAAGAAAAAGAAGTAAAACAAGTTAAGCGAGAGCCAGTAGTTGACGAGAAAGAAGTTGTAATGGAAAAACTTAAAGCTTTAAGTTCAAAGGAAGGAAAAGAAATCAAGAAAGGATTCTGGGGTAAAAGCTTGTTTAAAAAGAAAGAAAAAAAAGACAAGATTGACGTAAAACAATTCGAGAAAGCTGAAACCATTAACCCTAAAAGCTGGAAGAAATAATTACTTCCAATTGTGCTCGCTGTAACTAATTTTTTCACTTAAAAGTTTTATTGCTTGCCTAACATATGGAACCATGTTATCTGGCAGTTTACTAAATTCAAACCAACCTAAATCGTCACATTTATGCGGTTCCATTATTTTTGGTTCACCACGCCATTCTTTTAAAGAAAAAAAGAAATCAACCCTGGGAAAATCAGTGCCTTTTCTATGCATTACATGAGTGAAGTCCAAGTGATTGGAATCAAAATCAATTCCAATTTCTTCTTTAACTTCCCTGACTAATGCTTCTAAAAAAGTTTCATTTTCCTCTAAATGACCTGCAGGCACACTATAATCTCCATCATGAAAACCAGAATTCTGCCTTCGAGACAAAAGAATCTTATTACTTTTTAATAAAAACAAGTGAACTGCCGGAATCGCTTGCAATCTACTCATAAGAATTCATTTCTTGGTAACCTTAATAAATGTTTTCATTTAAAAGACGTTTAGGGGAAGGGAAGATAATGGGAAAACTAATTATTGCAGGACATGAATTGCATGAACTTGGAAGACAAGTGAGCAAAGAAACAGGCATAAGAATACTGGAAAACCATATAAGAGTTTTTCCAGACCAAGAAATAAAAGTAACAATTCCAGAAATAAAACAAGTTAAAGGACAAGAAATCATTATCTTGAAGTCAACTCATTCAGTTACCAAAGACTATAACTGGATTGAATTACTTCAAATTCTTTGCCTGTTAAACGAGTTTAAAGCAAAAAAAATTACTTTAATAACACCTTACCTTGGATACAGCAGGCAAGATAAAAGGTTTTTGAACGGAGAATGCATTACAAGAAAAATGATTACAAATATTTTAAAATGTTATAATGTTTCAAAAGTAATTGGCTTTGACTTGCATTTTCACAGAAACCAAGGAGAATTCGAGTTAGAAGGCATAACATACGAGAACGTTACAGCTCAAAAAAACTTAATTGACTTTATAGTAAAAAAACATGGTTTAAAAGATTACATTGTAGTTAGTCCGGATTTAACTAACAGTAAGATAATGAAAGAACTAGGAATAAAGAATACAGCAATAGTGAAGAAAAGAGACTTGTATGCAGATAAAGCAGAATGCATTAAAAGAATCTGCATTGACAAAGGAGAAGAAAAAAACGTTTTAATTGTTGATGACATTATTGCGTCAGGAGCAACAGTTTTTACGGCAATAAAAGAATTAAAAAACAGTGGTTGTAAAAAGTTTTTTGTTGCAACAACCCACGGATTTTTTCAAAAGAACTCGCTTGAAAAACTAAAAAAGAAATGCGTTGACGTTATCGCTTCAAACAGCATTCCAAACGAAGCCACACAATACAACTTAAAAGACAAGATAAGTGAAATAGTTAAAAGACTTTAAACAAGCAAAAAAAGTCTTTTTCTTTAACACCAATAATTCCTTCCACTAAAACATTTAAATTAGAGTTCTTGTTTTTAAATTCAAGTAATTTTTTCTCCCACTTTAAAGGCAAAGAAATCAAAATCAAAGAATTCTTTTTAGTGAAATCAAACAAGTTGTAATCGTTTAACAAGTGAAAGGAATCAAAGCAGACAATTAAATCAAACCTTTGTTTAGAAGAAAAGTTTTCAGTTAAAAAATATTCAATTTGATTGCTTCGCGGAGCAATAGCTTTTTCATCAATGTCTATACCAACAACTTTCTTGAAAACAAAGTTTTCTTGTTTTAAGAAACCATAAAACCATGCTTTACCGATGCCTAAGTCTAAGACAGTGAAATCTTTTGATAAAAAGTTTTTGATTAAAGGAAATAATTCAACGTATTTTTCTTGTTGTAATGGTTTCCAAGAATCATAAGTTTCAAACAAAGGCATTAAAACACCTAAAGTCTAGCAAAATCGTTTTTGACATTATAATGTTCAAAGAGTTTTTTTAATATCCAAGTTTTAACTTTTGTTTTGTCAACCCCAAGCTTTTCAACGTAATAATCAATTGTTTTAATGTCTGGAGCTTCAATTTCCATGAAAACAGGAAGTTCTTTGTATTCATCAATTTCAAACAAGGTTTCATCAATTTTGAAAGAAGTTCTTTTTTTAGTAAAATCTTTGAATGATTTCAAGTTCATGTTTAATAGAATTTCCTGCATTTCATTAAAGTCTTTTACTTCTGTTTCAATTTCTTCCACCACTTTTGCTTTCACTGAAGAAACAACTTTTTTGAAAGTCAAAAAATTCTTATCACCTTTTTTTCTTAACCTTAACAATGAATTATCATGCAAAATAGAGTTATCTTTAAAATCATAACAAGTTGCCTGAATGTCTCCTTCAAAAACCTTTACTGCATCCAAAGCCAACAATTTTTTAACCATTTCCTGCTTGTTAATTTCTAATACTTT
>JBDRCV010000044.1:0-3924 GCA_043821385.1 archaeon
AAAACATACCTGTGTTTTTGCCTGTAACTTTTAGGCAATGTTTTAAGTGATTGTTTTACTTGCTTTTTCACTTTCTCACCACTTTAACACCTTCAAGTTTTCTTCTCTCAAACAACTTTAAAGGGTTTTCTTTTACAGCCATTCTAGCCAGCTCTGGCTTTAAGCCAAGGAATTCCAGGAAAGCCTGCAAGTCCTGAACTGAACGCAATTCTTCAACTGTTTTTGCTCCAGAAAAAATTAGTAAAGAAAACTTTACTTTATTGCATAAAAGAATTAATGCTTTAATTTTTTCCATTAAATAAGTTGTCTCACTAAAACTTTTGTTTAACAATTCACTGAAATTTAAAGCAATAAACACATTGTTTTGTTTTGCTAGTTTAGCTAACGCTATATCAAACAATGTTTTCTTTGATTGAAAAGGATTGAATAGTAAGTCAACCTGCTTACTGCTTACAGCAAACTTACAGTCCTGTAATGACATTGGATTAACTGCAATTAACTCAAACTTCTGCCTTTGCTTTCTTAACTCGCTTCCATCAGCCTTGCCTAAAACAAAGCAATCTTTTCCGACAACAATTAATTTTTTAGAGCCCATAGCTAAAGCTCTCTCTTCAAGTTTCTTGTCATCAGCAAACAATAAGTCAGTGTAAACCATAAGCAAAAATTAGTGGAAACTAGTTAAAAAGAGTTGTGGAGCTTCAGCATGCAAAAAGTTAATTATATAAACTTTAAAGTACAGTACTTTATTGGTTTTTTGGTAAAGGAGGTAGCTTTAGTAAACCCCCTATTTGGTGATTTCTATGAAGATAATGATTTTTGTTGATTTTGACAATTTCTGTAAAAGCATTGAACGAAAAGATGCAGCGAGAAAAGAAAGAATTAAAGGTTTTCCCGATTTTATTATCGATTTTTTAAACAAAAGAAAGTTATTGAAATTATCCCAAAATGAGCTAATTAGAACTTATATGTACTGACAATCTTTTAACAAAGATAGAAAGAAACTCTGGAACAAATGATGATGAAAATTTAAAGGCTTTAGCAAAACACATAAAGAAAAGACAGGAATGGCAAAAAAAGCTTTTTGACACTGTGATTGGTTTTGATTCTTTTGAGGTTAGAACTAAACCATTACAATTTGCTAACAATAAAGTTTTCCAAAAAGGTGTTGACGTTCAAATAGCAGTAGACATGATAACACACGCTTACAACAACAATTTTGATCTTGCAATCTTGTGTTCTGATGACGTTGACTTAATAGAATCAATCAAAGTAATCAAAAACTTGGGGAAAAAAGTGGTTGTTTGCTCTAGCTGGAATACTTGTGCTAAAAACATAAGAAAAGAAGCAGATATTTTTATTGACATGACAAAATTTATAGATGAAGAAATGGATAAATTTACAATAAAATTAAAATAAAATAGATGGAAATTCTTCCAAATAAAGTTCTGTGGATTCTTTTAAACTAGTTAAGGCAAAGTCAATGGTTTTTCCTTAACTGACAGTGCCAACTTCAGGGCATTCAGCAACACACAAATCTTCTTCCTTATGAAGAATTGCAGTAAAAATTTTTGATTCCATAATATAATAAAATAAGTAGAACTAGTTAAAAAGGTTTTACTTGCCTTTCTTGTATTTTCGTTTAACAGTTATTCTTGCTTTCTCTGAGCCCTTGCCTTTCTTTCTTAATCCACGGCCTTTCTTTCCAGCTGAAGTCAAACCTCTTTCAGCTCTGCCTTTCTGAGTCTTTAAAGCAATCCAGTTTAATTCCTTGTCCTTCTGGATTGACGGATGCATTGGGTCAACAAGAATTACTTCATAATACTTTTTCTGGCCATCCATTCCAACAAAATAAGAGTTTAAAACCTCTAAATTAGGGTACTTTCTAGAAGCTCTTTGTTCAGCAATCCTTTTAATGCTTACAACACGAGTTAACTTGTTCTTACCCATTCTTTTAGGCCTTCGGCCTTTCTTAACACGCCTATGCAGTCCAGAGCCCTTCCTAACCCTAGCTCTAACAACAGTAACGCCTTGCTTTGCCTTATAACCAAGCCTTCTAGCTCTAGCCAAATTTGAAGGCTTTTCAAGTTTAACAACAGCAAGCTTTTCTCTCCTAAAAACAACTAACTTATCCAAGTAAATTTTTCGATAATTATAGTCAGCGTTCTTTACACCCTTGTACTCGTTTACAAAGGTTTCCTGTAAACTCTTAGTTAAACTCATTTCAAACCACAAAAATAGCTCTTTATAAAACTGTTACTATAGAAATAAATTTAAAGCAATCAAAATTTAAAGGTTGCTGTAAAGCAAAATTGCTTAAGTGTTAAAATGAAATATAGTATCTTAGTTTCAAAAGATGAAGATAACTGGATTACCGTTGAATGCTTAAACTTACATGGTTGTATTTCTCAAGGTAAAACAATAAAACAAGCAATCAATAATATTAAAGACGCAATAAAAGGACACTTAGAAAGCGTTAAAAAACATCAAAGAAGTTGAGAAAAATGCCAGCAATAAAATGTGAGAAATGCAGTGAAAAAAGCGTTATATTACTGCCTTTCGGGCCACACTATTATTGTAAAACTCATTTCAACGAATACTTTGAAAGAAAATTCAAGAAAACCATTAGAACAAATTCCCTGATAAAAAAAAATGAAAAAATTGGTTTAGCTGTCAGCGGAGGAAAAGACTCAATAACCTTATTACACTTAATGCACAAGTTTTTTGGAAAAATAGTTGACTTTCACGTTATAATGATTGATGAAGGAATAAAAAACTACAGAGATAAAGCCATAGAAAAAGCAGTTGAAACATGCAAAAAGTTAAAAGTTCCATTCACTGTAATTGACTTAAAAAAAGAATTAGGTTTCACAATGACTGACATAATGAAAAAAATAAAAGAACTAGACAACAATGAAACAAGCTGCAGTTACTGTGGAGTTTTCAGAAGAAAATTATTAAACGATTACGCCAGAAAACTTGGTTGTGACAAGCTTGCAACCGGCCACAACATGGACGACGAAACACAGTCAATTACCATGAACTTTTTTAACAACGAACTAGAAAAACTGTCAAGGTTAGGAGCTATAACTGACAGCAAAGAAATCAAAAACCTTATTCCAAGAATTAAACCATTATACGACTGCCTTGAATTCGAAATCATTGCATACAGTTCACTAAACAACTTAATTCACTTTGACGGCAAATGCTGTCCATTCTCTCACAAAGCAAAAAGAAACATTTTTCGCTCACTATTAGACGAAACAGAAAACAAATTACCCGGAACCAAGCACTCAATCATGAAAAGCTTCCAAAACCTGAAACCATTACTAATAAAAAAGTATTCAAAGAAAAATAGTTTAGGTTACTGTAATAAATGCGGAGAAGTAAGCTCTGGAAAAACATGCATGGCCTGCAAGAAACTGGAAAAATTAAAGAAAGTTGAATAAAATGATGCGTAAAAAAACTAACAACCTGCCAAAATCAATTGCAAACCTTCTCCAAAAACCAACCAAAAAACAAATCAACGCTTACCACAAAATTCAGCCAGAAGAAAAAAGAAACAAAACAATAATAATTGCATCAATTAGAATTGCATTAAACTTTATTGAAATAAAAGACAAAGTAAAAGAAACAGCTTTAAGAGACACAGTGTTAACAGCATTAACTGAAAAAATAATTGATGAAAAAATATTCTTAAAAAAACTAACTCAAATAATTGGTGATAAAGAGAAAGCAAAAGCTTTTAACAATAGATTGACTCAAAGTTTAATAAAATTCTCTACAGGGCCTGTGGTCTAGTGGTTATGACATCTCCTTGACGTGGAGGGAATCCCCGGTTCGAGTCCGGGCAGGCCCATTAGGCGAAAACATTCGCCTGCGATGTTGTGCCACTAAAGTGGCACTGACAACGAAAATGATAACGAT
>JBDRCV010000045.1:0-4599 GCA_043821385.1 archaeon
GTTGCAGAATAAATATCATCCCAGGTTAGGGAAAATGTTGAATCCGCAACGTTTGCAGCCATTGCACCACCAATACCACCTAACAATAAGGCAGTTCCAGCAGCAATAGCAGCTAATTTTTTTACATTAAGATTTCTCATCCTTTGTTACACCTCACAAATCTTATCAAAAATAAAAAAGCAAGTCATCATTGCCATGAAAAATTAAAGCCACAGCTCATTAAATTGACTAAGCTTTCTAATTAACTTTCATGCAAATCATATAAATACTTTTCGCTTGAGAACACTTTCCCCTCTTTTTCAACATAACTTTGCCGAAGGGGAGAAAACGCGATTGTAGAATCCCAGTTCGATGATACACGAAATGAGCTTTTTCCCTCACAAAAAATAGTAATTTGCATTAATACCATTAATAATAGAATGAGTTTTTAAAGGTATTTTTTAGGCTTTTAACGAAATAAGTTTGTTTTAGTGTAATCAGGGAATTAGTTGATTGTCTTAAAGTCCTACTCCAAATAATTTGTTGTTAAACTCGTTTAATTCTTTTCTGCTCATTAGTCTTAAAATGTGCATGCTGTAAGCGTTAATCATGTCACTCATGTCATGCAATCCATCCTGTAAGTCAGGTAAAGAAATATCAAACCTTTCAGGTTTTATTACTTCAATTGAACTTGGAGCATAAAAAAACATAAAGTAAACTAAAGTCCGAAAGTTTTTAACACTTAAAGTAACTTCAATAAAAGCAGAACTGACTCCTTCATCGTTTGTTTGTGATTTTGCCTGCATTACATCATAAACATTAAATTTTTTAGTATCATTTTTTAAGTTTCCTGTAATTCTTTCAAGTTGTTCTTTTAATAATTCTTGGTCTGCAGACTGTGCTTCAATTATTGCTTTAAGTCGTAACTTGAATGGGTCAGTTTCAGCCATTTTTTTTCTTTTTTTAACTGCATCAGCAACAGTTGGAATTAAACGATAAACTGTCGGATAACCTTCCTTTTCAACAACTTTAAGTTTAAGTAAACCTTTTAATTCAGTCATTACTTCATCGTATGAAAGATTTAACTGTTTTTGTAATTGTTCAACAGTTTTAGCTTCATACAATAAAAGTAAAGCAATTCTTTTTTGAACTTCCGTATATCTTGCCATAAACATTACCTAAAGCAATAACTTAATAAAGAGTTATTTCTTAATTTCTTAATTAGTATAATATAATATAAAAGAATAAAAAGAGTTGTTTTAATGGCTTTGCCTTTTTTTGAAAGTTTTCAGGAAATGATTGGCGGCACGATAGCAAACAGTTTCGTGGGAGACTTAAGCATTGTGGTTTGGGCAATAATTTTAATTGTTGCCGCAATAGTAATTTTTTGGTTATTAAAAAAACTAATAGTTAACGTTGTCTTGGGCTTAATTGCTTTTGCTGTAACAGTTTTCGTTTTCCAGATTCCAGTACCCTTTATTCCAACACTAATTGTAAGCGGAATTTTTGGGCCAGCTGGAACAGGAGTAATGATATTACTTCACTTTTTAGGCGTGTTCTAACAAAAAATTTAAATACAGTTTTTGTGTTTGCAATTACCCAATAGCAGGCATTATTATAATTCTTGGAATTCTTTGGTTGCTGACAGAATTAAATTATTTTTCAATAGGAATTTCCTGGTGGCCAATAATACTAATAATTCTGGGATTGGTCTGCATTTTTGGAAAATACATGAAAAAATAATTAAAGGTTTCCAACAAAAACGTTTTTCAAACCATTATCAATTGCAAGCTTTCTGGCTTGCAATATTTTTTCTTTCGGCGTTGGATTTAAGTTTGATAACTGATAACAAGGATGAAACCTTGAAAAATGCAATCCAATTTCAGGCGAAACACTTTTAACAAAATTAATTACATCTAACAAGTCTTCTTTTGAATCATTTAATCCAGGAATAATTAAGTTTGTTATTTCTAAATGAATTTCATTCTCAAAACAAAGCTTAATGTTTTCTTTAACTTTCTCTACTTCTACTTCATCACAAATTTTCTTGTAAAATTCTTTCCCACCCTTCAAGTCAATGTTTATAGCGTCAAGGTAATTTTTAATGTCTTGAAAAACTTCTCTTGAAAAATAACCATTACTAACCCACACGTTTGACAAGTTTTCTTTTTTAGCTAACTTCATGGTTTCTAAAGCATATTCAACAAAAACAGTTGGTTCAACAAAAGTGAAAGCAATACTCTGACAATCGTTCTTAATTGCATTTTCAACTAACTGTTTTGGCTCAACTGTTTTCAAACTTTCAATCATTTTCTCATTAAACTCTTTTGAAATAGAATAATTCTGGCACTGCAAACAAGAAAAATTACAGCCAAAAGTAGAAAAACTATAAGCTAAAGTTCCAGGCTTAAACAAGTAAAAAGGTTTTTTTTCAATTGGGTCAACACCTTGAGTTACAGGCTTGCCAAAAACAAGCGAAAAAAGTTTTCCTTTCAAGTTTTTTCTAACCTTACAATAACCGCTTTCATTTTCTTTTACAACACAATGCCTTTCACACGCATTACACTGCACTACTTTGTCTTTTAGTTTCTTATAATAATTTGCTTCAGTCATCAAACAGTTTATATTCATTTATTTATTTAATAGTAATTGATTTCCAATGAAAGAATTTAACTGTGACTTACACTACCATGGGTTATATAGTGGTGGTGTGAGCAAGAAAATGTTATTACCAGTTATTGCAGAAAACAGTGTTTTAAAAGGCTTAAATGTAATTGGTAGTTCAGACATTTTGCAGGGCACTTGGCTAAAACACGTTAAAGAAAACATTATAGAAGAATCAAACGGAGTTTTTAAAGAAAAAAACAATAATGTTTTTGTTATTTTAAGCACTGAAGTAGAATGCAATGACCGCGTACACCACTTAATTTACTTTCCCGACTTTTCAAGAGTGCAAGAAGTAAGAGAGAAACTGTTAAAACACTCAAACGAAATAGACCAAAGTTGGGGCGGCAGACCAAGAATAAAGTTAAACGCTCAACAACTAGCAGAAATAGTTTTTGACTCTAATTGTTTGTTAGGCCCAAGCCACGCCTTTACACCGTATTTTGGAATTTTTGCACACTTTAATTCAGTTCAAGAAGCTTACGGTGAGTTTTCAAACAAAATTTACTTTATGGAATTAGGTTTAAGCGCTGACACTTTTCTAGCAGACCAAATTAAATCAAACCACGATTTTGCTTTCACAACAAACAGCGACTCCCATAGCCCTTACCCTCACAGAATTGGAAGAGAATTTAACAGAATTAAAATGCTTGAACCAAGTTTTAAAGAACTAGAAAACGCTTTCAAGGAAAGAGAAGAACTAAAAATTGTTTTAAACGCAGGCTTTAACCCTAAAGAAGGAAAATACCATTGTTCGGCTTGTCATAGTTGTTACCAAAAAGTTTCATTAGAACAAGCTAAAGCCTTCAAGTTTCGTTGTCCTGTCTGCAAGGCAGCAATAAAGAAAGGAGTTAAAGACAGAATTAATGAATTAAAAGACGTTAAAGAAAACGTTCATCCAAAACACAGGCCCAAGTATCTTCACTTGCTTCCGTTAGCTGAAATTCTTGCAATGGCTTTAAAAGTTGAAAACTCAATGAGCGTTAAAGTTCAAAGTTTATGGCACGAACTAGTTGAAAAGTTTGACAATGAAATTAACATTTTAGTTGACTTAGAGATTGAAGAAATAGCTAAAGTTAACAAGCAAGCAAGTTTAGCAGTAAACGCTTTCCGAAACGACTTAGTTATAATGATTCCAGGCGGCGGAGGCAACTACGGCAAACCAGTCATAACTTACAGTGAAAAAGAATTCAAGGAAAAAAGTTTGGAAATGGAAAAAGAATTACAATGCTTTTATACAGTTGACAAACTAAAACAGAAAACATTGAATGATTACTAAAAAATTAGTCTTCAGGAAAAGTCGGATACTTTTCTTCACAAGCAATCTTAAAAGCATCAATAAAATCTCTTTCCTCTAACAATGCTTGAGTTTCATCATCAAGAAAACCATCATAACTTGAAAGGTTTGCAGTTAAAGCTTCTTCAGGATAAAAGGAAACAAACTCATTTAAAGCAGTGATTTGAGAATCCTTTAATTCAAGTTTTTCTCTTTTAAGCTCCCAAACATTTAACATTAAGTCAGAATAATAACAAGCTTCTTCTCCAGTCGAGTCAAGGTAAAGTGCTTCCACTTCACTAACAGCTTTTTGTCTTAAAGCCATTTCTAAAGCATAATAATACATTAAATTAAAGTTTATTGCCTGCAATCCAACATCATCAATAATGTTATCATTCCAGTTTACTTCAAGTTCCAGCAAACTAAATTCTAAATTATTCAAGTCCTCGTAAGACAAAGAAGTTAAAATTGTTGGATTAATTAAATCAATTTCACTTAAATTAATTCCTTTAGCACTAAAAACAAAGCTTACTTCCCCAACAACAGAATCAAAAGACAACTCTTTTACAGTTACCTGTTGTTGACTAAAAGAAAAAAAATCAGAAGGCAAAAACAACAACAAGCCAGCAACAACAACTATTAAGATTACTACTCCAACACTCCAACCAACTAAATTGTTA
>JBDRCV010000046.1:0-5918 GCA_043821385.1 archaeon
AAGAATACTTTTTTATACTTTTGGTTACTTTAATACCTTATGAAAATGACATTATTTAATAAGTTAAAAAAGAACGCGCACAGGAAGATTGCATTACTTCAAGACGAACTAGTTGACATAGTGTATAATATTTCAGATAAAGCAGTTTTCAATGGCGGCACAGCAATCTGGAGATGTTACTCTGGCAACAGGTTTTCTGAAGACTTAGATTTTTATTTTCGGCCTGAAGAAAACTTCAAAAAAGATTTTGTTCTAGAACTTAATTCGCGTGGGCTAGAATTGTTAAAATACAAGAAAACAGAGAACACTGTTTTCGCCAAAATATCTAATGGTGAAACAATAGTCAGACTGGAATTAGCTTTCAGGGAAAAAGAACATATTGTCAAAACCTATGAGAAAGCTGACGGTACAAGAATTAATGTTTTTGTGTTATCACCAGAAAACTTATTATCTGAAAAAATGAGTGCTTACAATAACAGAAAATTAATTAGAGATATTTATGACGTATATTTTTTGAGTTCAATTGTAACAGATGTTAAAATTAATGCTAAGCTAAAAGAGTTTCTTAAAAAACCGGTAAAGCCAGTGGATGAAAAAAACTTGAAAACAATTGTTTTTTCTGGAGCAATTCCTTCATTCCAGCAAATGATTAACAGCTTAAAGAGAGGTGTTTGAATTGGATTACATGAAATCCGTGAGAGCACATTTTGGTAATGAAAACATTTTCTCTAAAAGAGACTTGGTAATTTTTTTGTCAAAAAAAAGAATTAACAAAGATTATACTCAATTAATAATTCATAACTTGTTAAAAAAACAAGAAATCCAAAGAATTACCCGCGGACAGTACACTTTCAAGAATGATTTGGAAGTAGCGGGTTTTGCTTTTTCTCCATTTTATTATGGTTTACAGGATGCTTTGTCAATTAGAAACCTTTGGGAACAAGAAACTAACCCAGTAATTATTACTCCAAGAAAAGTCAGAAAAGGTTTAAGAACAATAATGGATTCAAATGTTTTAATCAGAACTATTAACAGGAAAATGTTTTTTGGTTATGAAATAATCAAGTACGGTGATTACTGGCTTCCCGTTTCAGACAGTGAAAAAACTTTGATTGACTTTGTTTATTACAAGGAACCATTAAGCAGGGAAGTATTAAAGGAAATAAAGAAAAACATTAATGTTAAAAAATTGAATTCTTATTTGAAAAGAACTCCAAAACACACGGCAACCAAAATAAAAAAGTTAATTTAAACCCTTGTTATCTATTAATTGTTATGACTAAATTTGTTTCATCAGACTTTGTTAAGCCTGAAACCATTGAAGAAAGAGAGTTTCAATTAAGTTTAGCTGAAAGAATTGTAAGAAAAGGAAATTCGTTGGTTGTAGCACCAACTGCTTTAGGGAAAACTGTTATTGCGGCTTTAGTTACTGCAAAGTTAATGGAAGAAGAAAACAAGAACCATAAATTTGTTTTGCTTGCACCAACTAAACCTTTAGTTGAACAGCACTTGCATTCAATGCAAAAATTTCTTAACTTAAATGAAAACGATTTTATAGAGATTACTGGTGAAATAAAAGCTAAAGACAGAAAGCAGTTATGGAGTGAAAAGAAAGTTATTGTTTCAACTCCTCAATGCATTGAAAACGATTTAGCTAACAATTTAATTGACTTGAAAGACGTAAAGTTAATGGTTTTTGATGAATGTCATAAAGCAGTCCAGAATTACTCTTATGTTTTTATTGCAAGACAGTTAATGAAAGAAAAGAATAATGGAATTATTTTAGGGTTAACTGCTTCGCCTGGAAGCGAGCAGGAAAAAATTAATGAAGTTTGTGAGAACCTTTTCATTAAAAACATTGAAATTAAGACTCTTGAAGATGAAGATGTTAAAGAGTTTGTTAATGAAATTAAAGTTGAATGGAAGTTAATTGATTTACCGGAAGGATTTCTGAAAGTCAAAAATTGTCTTGACAGTTTCATGAATGAAATGGTTGTAAGTTTAAGGAGAACTGGTTTTGGTTCAAGGATTGCAAAAAACTTTATCAGAAAAAACGAGTTAATTGCATTACAGTCAGCTTTAAGAAAAAAAATTGGAACTCACGGCAAACAACATCCTACAATGTTTCAAGCAATAAGTCTTATTGCCGCAATGTTAAAAGTTAGTCATGCAAGAATCCTGCTTGAAACACAAGGAGTACAGGCATTACAAGAATACTTTGATAAAATGATTAACGAGTCAGGAAAAACAACTGCTCCAAAAGCCTTGAAAACAATTCTAAGAAACAAGAACATTATTGAATCCATTTCTTTAACAAGGCAATTAAATCAAAAACAAGTACTTCACCCAAAACAAGTTGAATTAAAGACTTTGTTGTTAGAGCAGTTTGAATTAAAACCCGAAAGCAAGGTTTTAGTTTTCAACCATTATCGTGCAACAGCAAGCAAGCTTGAAAAGTTTTTGAATGAAAGCAGTTTAATTAAAGCTAAACGGTTTGTGGGGCAGGCATCCAAAGAAAACGATGTTGGAATGAACCAGAAAACACAAGTTAAAACCATTAAAGACTTTAAGTCAGGAAAATATAATGTGTTATTAGCTACTAGTGTGGCAGAAGAAGGCATTGATTTGCCTGAAGTTGAATTAGTTGTTTTTTTTGAAGCCGTGCCGTCAGAAATAAGGTTAATTCAAAGAAGAGGCAGGACTGGAAGAATTAAAGCTGGCAGAGTAATAATTTTGCTTGCAAGAAACACTTTAGATGAAACATATTATTGGGCCAGCATGAAAAAAGAAAAGAAAATGCATTCAACTTTAAAGAAATTGAAGCAATCAAAAGAAATTGAAAGCGAGTTAGAGGCAGAAGAAAAAGAAGAAGAAAACATTGAAGAAATTAAGGAAAACAAAATTAAAAGCAATAGAAAACTTGAAACCCAGACTACTTTAAGAGAGTTTAATAAAAAAAAAGTTGACGAAATAATTGTTCATGCTGACCAAAGAGAAAGAAATTCAAGAGTTATAAGAGAATTAATTGATTTGAAAGTTGAAGTAATAATAAAACAATTAGAGTTAGGAGACTATATTTTAAGTAAGGACGTGGCAGTTGAAAGAAAAACCATTCAAGATTTTTTATCTAGTTTAATTGACGGCAGACTGTTTAAACAATTAAATGACTTGAGTTTGAATTACGAGAAACCATTATTGTTAGTTGAAGGAGATTTTAAGGAAATTTATTCTTTAAGAAATGTTCACGAGAACGCTATAATTGGCGCTTTAACCAGCATTGCATTAAATTACAGAGTGCCTGTATTGTTTACTTCTAACGACAAAGAAACAGCTAAATTCTTGTATGTTATTGCTAAAAGAGAACAGTCAGGCAAAGAAAACGAGTTAAGGTTAAGGATTGGAAGAAAAGGTTTAACTGACAAACAATTACAACAGTTTATTGTTGAATCCCTGCCATTAGTCGGCCCACAGTTAGCAAGAAACCTTTTAAAAAAATTCAAGTCAATCAAAAACATTGTTAATGCCAAGAGTTCAGAGTTAAAAGAAGTAGAAAACCTTGGGCCAAAGAAAACGAAAGAAATAAAAAGAATTATAAACAAAGAATACTGCTAGTTGCGGGGGGAACAAAACTTGAAGAATGGTTTATTCAAGAAACCAGAAGATGATTTTTGGAGTAATGTTGACTACAAGACAATTCATACTATTATGTGCAGTTCCCCACATGTTGTCACAAAACTAATTAGAGAAAAAGAGAAAGAAATTCTTTTAAAGTACATTAAAAATGCTAAAAGAATTATTTGGCTTGGAATTGGATTTGGAGAGTTTTCAAGCGAATTATTTCAAGGTTTGTCAACACAACAAAAAAGAAAACTTGAATTGATTGCAGTTGATATTAATAAAAAAAGCCAAGAATTCTGCCAATACAATGTTTATCCACACTTAAATAAAACCAAGTTTGTTAACAAGGATTTTAAGGATTATTCAACTAAATTTAAAAATAACGATTTGTTACTTTTAGAGTTTAACACTTACAATAACTTAGAAGAAAATACAAGAAAAAAAGTATTAAAAATTATCAAACAAAACACTTTAGGAAAAACTATTCTGACTATTTTTGATCCAGAATACAAAAAAGAACATCTGAGACGTTACCAATGGGATGCAAGTTTAGGAATGAGTAATTTAATTAAAATTGAGAAAAGATCACCTGATTTTATATCTTTTAAGTTTGAGAGAAAAAAACAAAGGTACTTCAGTAATCATAAAAGCCAAAAGCAAATGGAAAAAGAGTTAACTGAAGCAGGAATAAATTTGAATAGAATTAAAATAATAAAAATTCCACACGCTTTCATAGTAGTAATAAATGGAATTAAGGGTAAACAAAGTGAGTTTCTTTAAACGTTTCTAAAGCCATTAAAGCATTAACTTTTACTATTGGGCCTGCAGGAATAATATATTTTTTTATTGTATCATAATAATCCTTGTGGTCATTAACCTTTATTTTAACTAATAATTCCCATTCACCTGTTAACGCATGAACTTCCTGAATTTTTGGACTACTGTTTGAAATTTTTTGAGCAATAATTTCATGAATATCAATATTCTCTGGCAATTTAGGATACTCTAGTTTAACTAAAGCAAAAACAGTTAATTCTTTTCCAAGTTTTGTTGAGTTAA
This sequence comes from archaeon, assembly GCA_043821385.1. Classification (GTDB taxonomy): domain Archaea; phylum Iainarchaeota; class Iainarchaeia; order Iainarchaeales; family JBDRCV01; genus JBDRCV01. The sequence continues at coordinate 4,678 of JBDRCV010000046.1, forward strand.
CGTCAGCAGAATAACCAGTAAGAAATCCATCTTTTTCAAGCTTTTTCAACCTGGAAAAAATAGTTGAAGTTGGAACCTTTAAAGCTCTAGCAATCAAATTAACTTTTGGAACACAATAGTTTTCAGCTTGTAATAATCTAACAATATTTGTATCTAATTCGTCAAGCACCATAAAAAGCCACTAAATAAAATATTATGCGAAGTATTATTAAATATATGCAAAATATCCGATATTTTACACAAAAGCCTTAAAAAGACGTAAATCGTATTTATATTAGTAAAAAGTATAATGTGAGTTGAGGTCGGGCTTTAAAGGGGAACTTTATGGGTTTCAGCTCACACTATTTCTCTCTTTCAATTAAGATGAATCCAAAATCACATTCAAAGTTTACTTCTTTATTAACAATCATGTTTTTTTCAATATATTCTTTTAAATCATCTTCTGCTTCAAGAATTTGGTTTTCTGTCGCTTCAAAAAACAATTCACTTATTTTCATCATCTCAACCATTGATGGAATATGAAACTCGCAAGTGTCAACAAAAAGTTTTAGTTTAAAACCTGCACTTTTAAGTGTTTCAGCAAACACATTAGCTGCACCATGAGGCTCTGGAACTTTTTTAACTGTTTCAAAAAGAGTTGTTAAATAATGAAAATATTGGTTGCTTCCAGAATTCATTACAATAACAAGTTTTCCGCCCGGATTCAAGCAATCAAACATTTTTTTTACCACACTAACCTTATCTTTAACATCAAAGTATTCAAGCAAGTAAGAAGCAAGAATTAAATCAAATTTTTCTTTTAATTCTATATAATTCCAATCATCTCTAATAAGTCTTGCATTTGGAACTTTCTTTCTAACCAATGAAAGCATTTTACTACTACAATCAAGCGCAGTAACACAACCAACTTGCTTAGCAATAATTGAAGTAATTACACCCGTACCACATCCAATGTCAAGAAAACTTTGTTTTTTTGAAGCATTAGTTATTTCAAGAAACTTTCTAGCTATAACTTCTTTTTCATTGGAAAGAGAAGTTACTAAAAACAATCTATGAATAAACTTTTTATCTCCTAAAACTGAAAAATTAATTCCTAAAACAACCACCAAAAACAGTTAATAAAAAAAGGGAAAAGAAGGTTTAAAAAATAAACCTTCAATTAAGGGTAACTTCTTGTTGGCGTGCGAGGGAAAGGAATAGTGTCTTTAACGTTTTCTAGTTTACACAACCACCATAAAAGT
>JBDRCV010000047.1:0-5209 GCA_043821385.1 archaeon
AAGTTGGCAAACCAAAAAGTCCTTTAAAGAAACCAAAAAACAATCCAGGACACAAAAGAAAACGCTGACAAATTAAAGCAAACTAATTATCCAAGGCAAAGCAATAATTGTTCCAATCGTACTGCCAACGTTCGCGTAAACTACAACTAACAAAATTCTTGTAACCTGATTTTTAGTTAAATCCTTAAAAGAATTAATTTTGTTTAAAGAATTAAAGTCCTTGACTTTAGGGTTACGCATTTTTAGTTCTACTGCTCCAGCAACCCAGCCAGCAGCAATCATTGGATGCAGTGAAGTGAAAGGCGCAGCAAGAAAAGCTGAAAGAATTGTCAGAATGTGTCCTCTTGCAAGCAATACTCCTATTGCAGACAAAACACCGTTAACTAGAAACCATAACAAAAACAACTCTAAACTAGCTTCAAAACCCTTAACATAAAAAGCATAACCAAGAATTGCAATAAAAATTACTGGCACAAGCCATTTCAAGTAAGAAAACACTGACTTCTTTTTTTTAACTGAAACTAACTCTTGCTCGTTAATTTCTTCAAACAACATTTTTTTTACGCCCTGCAAGTGTCCTGCTCCAAGAACTGCAACAATTGTTTTGCCTTGAACTTTCTGTAATTGTTTTGCAATAAAAGAATCTCTTTCATCAACTAACACTTTTTTTAGTTTTGGAGCTTCTCTTGCAAGCTCATTCATTACTTCAGTTAACATGTCCTTGTCTTTTAAGGCTTCAATTTTTTCTTTAGAAATTTCTTCTTTACCTAAACCAAAAAAACTTGCAAGAATAAAAAAACCAAGTTTTAGTTTTTCAATTAAACTAATTTCCTGCATTGCTCTCTGCATAGTAATCTTTAAATCACGGTCAAGTAATGCAACAGGAAGGTTTTTTTCTTGAGCAATCTTTAAAGCTGAAAGCATCTCGCTTCCAGGTTTAATGCCAACACTTTCACCAAGCTTTTTCTGCATGTTAGCTAAAAACAAGTTTAACAAAAACAACCCTGTTTGACCTGACTTTAAAACAGAACCAATAGAAGTATTATTCCATTGCTGTGGGTGCTTTAACTGGTAAAGCCTTTTCGAGTCTAATTCAATGCCAATAACATCTGGTTTAAATTTTTCAACAGCTTTTTTCACGTCTTTAACGCTTTCATTAGAAATGTGTGCCGTGCCCACCAGAATAATTTCTTTGTCCTTTAATTTCACTCTTTCAATCATGGTTATTATTCACTTTATCAATTATAGTTATTAAATAGTTATAACTAATAAATATAAAATGATTTATAGCAAAACCATTAAATTAGATGAAACAAGAGAACTAGAAATAACTAACTTAACTTCTTGGGTACAAGAAATAATTGAAGAAAGCGAGATAAAAAACGGAATTTGTTTGGTTTATACTAAAAGCTCTACTTCAGCCATCACAACCTTAGAGTTTGAAGAAGGCTTAAAAAAAGACTTTCCAATTTTTTTGGAAAAAATAATTCCTAAAGGCGAAAAGTATTTTCATGAACTAAAATGGCATGATGGAAATGGTCACAGCCACGTTCGAGCAGCCTTACTGAAACCAGACTTAACAGTACCAATTACAAAAGGCAATTTGGATTTAGGGACTTGGCAGCAAATAGTTTTCATTGAATTAGACGTTAAAACAAGAAACAGGGAAATAATTGTGAAAGTATTAGGGGATTAAACTTTTTCTTTTGCTGCTTTAATCAATCCATCAAATAATGGACTTGGTTTAAAGAACTTTGATTTAAAGCAGGGGTGGCTTTGCGTGGCAACAAAATAAGGGTGTTTTTCTTTTGGTAATTCAATGAACTCTACAAGGTTTTTTTCAGGGTTAACTCCTGAAATTATTAACCCTGCGTTTTCAAGTTTTTGCAAGTAATCGTTGTTGACTTCCCACCTGTGCCTGTGTCTTTCAGAAATTAATTCCTCTCCATATAGCTCGCGAACCATTGTGCCTTCTTTTAATTTTGCTTCATAAGCTCCTAAACGCATGCTTGCACCAAAGTTTTTTGCATCCAAATTCTTTTTTTGCTCTGGCAGAATGTCAATTACTGGGTCAGAAGTTTTAGAATTAAATTCAGTTGAACTAGCATTCTTTAAACTTAAAACGTTTCTAGCAAATTCAACTACAGCTAACTGCATTCCATAACATAATCCAAGAAAAGGAATCTTGTTTTCTCTGGCAAAATTGATGGCAAGAATTTTTCCTTCAACTCCACTAGAACCAAAACCTCCAGGAATAATTATTCCATCAAGTTCCTTTAAACTTGAAACTTTTTCAGGGTTTTTTTCAAAGTCTTTACTGTCAACCCAGACAATTTTTGGTTTAACATTATTATGCCAGCCAGCATGCTTGACTGCTTCAATAACACTAATATAAGAATCCTCTAAAGAAAAGTCTCCAATGTCAAAATATTTTCCGATAACACCAATTTTAACTTCTTCTTGCATTAAATTAATTTTGTCAACTAGTTTCATCCAGTCTTGTAAAGCGTAAGGGTTTTTTGACTGTAAGTTAAAATGCCTTAACAGTTTAGCGTCAAGGTCTTGTTCTTTAAACATTACTGGAACCTTGTACAAACAGTCAACATCATAACCAGAAATAACGTGTTCTGAATTAACACTACAGTTTAAAGCAATTTTTTCAATTCTTTCATTATCTAAAGGTTTCTCACTCCTGCCAATAATGAAATCTGGTTTAACGCCGTGAGACAACAAGTCATAAATTGCTCGCTGTAAAGGCTTTGATTTTAGTTCTCCGACAGTTGAAGGAATTGGCAAGTAACCAACCATAAAAACAGCAGTCTTACAGCCATTATTTTGCATTATCCTGATTGCTTCAATGAAAGGAAAAGCCTGATACTCGCCTACAGTACCCCCAATTTCAATTAAAACAAAGTCTGCTTTAGAAGTTTTTTCTAATTCTTTAAACCTTCTAATAATTTCTAAAGGAATGTGAGGTATTACTTCCACGCACTTGCCTTCAAACAATCCTTCTCTCTCACGCTTGATTACTTCCAAGTAAACTTGGCCTGTCGTTAAACTAGAGTTTTTTGAAAGCAAAACATTAGTAAACCTTTCATAATTACCTAAATCCTGGTCTGTTTCAAAACCATCCTCTGTAACATAAACTTCACCGTGTTCTGTCGGCCTCATTGTGCCGGCATCAACGTTAATGTAAGGGTCAATCTTCATTACAGTTACAGTAAAACCATGGCTTTCAAGCAAGGCAGCAATAGAAGAAGTAGCAACTCCCTTCCCAACACAAGAAATTACTCCTCCAGCAACAAAAATGAATTTAGACATCCAAAAAAACCCGTTTAACCCTAATTAATTAACTTAACAAAAGAAAAGAGGAAAACAAATAAAAACCAAACGAAAGAAAACATAATTCAAAGTTTAACGTTATTCAAACCAAAACTATTTTTAAGGAGTTTTGAGATAAAGTATATAGTGATTTTATGGAAAGAAAAGATTTTATGGTTGTAATAGAAAAAGATGAAGACGGTTTTTTAGTTGCTGACGTGCCAGCATTACCTGGCTGTCATACTCAAGCAAAAACCATGGACGAACTAATTAAACGAATTACTGAAGTAATTTGGTTGTGCTTGGAAGAAACCTGGAATTGAACCAAAACTATTTTTAAGTAGAAAAACAATCTTACAATGGGTGAAAGAAATGGATGGTTTGACAATAACTAATTTAAAAAAATTAGATGAATTAAAACAAGAAAACGTTAAAGTTGCTTGTGGTAAAGGGCTTGAAAAATTAAACAAAGTTTGCGGTAGAGAAGGCTGGCTAAAAGTAACCTTGAAAGCACATAAAACTCAAGGACAAGATGAAAGAAAAAGAATAAAGCACACTGTAAGCATGCAGTACGGTTGCCCTGACTTTACAGTCATAACAAAAAAAACTGACTCAAGTGCTTTAACTGCAACAGAAAAATCAGTTGACACTTTAAAAAACGAGTTAAAGAAAGGAAAAGACAGGACAAGAAGAAACAAGAACAGAATGAAGTCAAGGTTAGAGAAAAGGCGCTTGCTTAAAGGAATTTAACGGGTTTTCAATAAAAAAATGCAAGTGAGCATTACACTTACAGTCACTACAGCCAAAACCAGCAAAAGAAGAATCACTTAAAGCTTTAACTTTAGAGTTTAAATTACACTCTGACCTTTTTTTTGAAGGAAAAGCTAAAACTTGAATTACTTCAATGTTCTTATTAGTTGTCAAGAAATCAATGTGCCAGAAAAGCTTTTTTTGTTTTTTCAAGTGTCTGGCAATTCTTTTGTCTAAAGAATTCATTGCACTTCCAACATAAACAAGAAAACCTTTAGGAAAAAGAAATGAATGATTTTTTCCAATTTTAAGGTTTTGGTTCCTCTTATTATACAAGATTAGCAGGTAAGCTCCAGAATTAAGTGAAAGCATAAATTTAAAATAAATGAAACTAATTATAATAGCAGGTGAAAGGGTAATGAGTAAAAATGGATTGTATCGTTCAAAACAAGACAAGATTATTGCAGGAGTTTGCGGTGGAATAGCAGAACACTTTGATGTTAACCCTACAGCGTTAAGATTGATTTGGATTTTTTTATGCGTTGTAAGTTTTCTTATATTCGTTTTAATTTACTTGATTTTATGGGCAGTGTTAAAAGAAAACCCTAAACAAAAAACACCAAAATTACATGGTTCAGACAAATAATTAGATGACTTGAAGAAAATGATTAGAAGGCATGAAAATGAAAGTAGTAATGATTATTGCAAAAGAAAAGTTTAGAGACGAAGAATTATTTGAACCAAGAAAACTTTTTGAAGACAAAGGAATCCAAGTTATAATTGCAAGCGCTGAAGTTGGAGACTGCATTGGAATGATGGGTAGAAAAGCAATCGCTGAAATAAATTACTCTGACATTAAAGTTGACGAATTTGATGCAGTAATTTTTGTTGGTGGAATGGGAGCACAAGATTACTTTCAAGACAAGAAAGCTCACGAGATTGCAAGGCAAACAATAGAAAAAGGAAAAGTTTTAGGTGCAATATGTATTGCTCCGTCAATTCTTGCATTGGCTGGAGTATTAAAAGGCAAGAAAGCAACAGTGTGGGAAGGAAAAGAGTTTGTTAATTACTTGAAAGATAACGGAGCAAATTATACTGGCAAAAGAGTTGAAGTTGACGGAAAAATTGTAACTGGTTC